>JBFJMP010000586.1:0-1506 GCA_041633895.1 Nitriliruptoraceae bacterium | reverse complement strand
CAGCTCGGTGAAGACGTCGCTGAGCGATGCCGCCGCCGACACCAGGACCTCCTCGGCCGCTGCAGGCGGCGACACCGCGGCGTCCGACGAGCACGCCGTCAGGACGGCGACCGCTGCGACGAGCAACCGCGTCGTCCGCCCGCTGCGCATGCCGTCCGCCTTCCGCATCGTGGGCTCGGCAGGCCAACGCTATCGACGCGCCCCGTGGGTCACACGCCGCCCCAGCCGCTCGTTCCCGCGACCGTCCCGGTGCCGACGGCCGGCGTGCGCCCCAGCAGCCGGACGCTCCCGTGTCCTCAAGCGGGGTGACACTCCGGCCGATTGGGAACCGGAACGCGATCATGGGAGATCGACGAGTGACGGCGGTGCACGAGGTGGCACGGCGACTGTCCCGTCACGGGGCAGAGGTCGCCGTGCTCGTCGTGGGCCAGATCGTCCTCGTCAACGTTGGCGTGCTCGGAACCTCCCTTGCCGCCATGTTCCTCGTGACGGCCTTGAGCGTGGTCGCCATCTGCGTGGCCTTCCAGGTCTGGCCGGGCGACACCTCGCGCGGTGGCCTGCACGGACGTGCTGCGGTCCAGACGGCTGGCATGGGCGCGATCATCTACGCCACCGGCTGGGGTCCGTTCCTCGCCATGACCCATCTCATCGGGGTCGCCGACAGCGTCCGCCACTCGGGCTCCCGCGCGATCCGCCCGGTCGTCATGTGGGCACTGGCGTGGACCGCCGTCCTCGAGGGCGCGACCGTCCTCGGCGTCGCCCCGACCCGGGTCGACTCGACCACCTCGATCGCGATGAGCGTAATGTCGATGGGATTCGTGGTCGTCATCAGCCAACGCTTCGAACGCATGGTCGCGGCCCGAGAGGACGCCGAGGGACAGACCCGCATCAACGCGCACCGCTACGAGACCCTGCTCGGGGCCTCCAACGACGTGATCCTCGTCATCGCGGATGGCGTCATCGTCCGGCAGGTGCCCGAACACTCCGCACTGGGCTATGACGCGGCCGACGTGGTCGGGCGACGCTACGTCGACCTGTTGCACCCCGACGACCGCGAGGCCGTCACGGCCGCAGTCCTCGAGATGCTGGAGAGCCAGTCCAGCACGGCGCTGATCGAGGCGCGCTTCCGCCACCCGTCGGGCCACTTCGTCCCCCTCGAGTTCAGTTGCCGCAACCTCATCGACGATCCCGAGATCGGCGGCTTCGTCGTCAACGCGCGAGACATCACGGAGCGGCGGGAACTCGAGGCCCAACTCGAGCACCGGGCCTTCCACGACGGCCTCACCGGCCTCGCCAACCGCGCCCTGCTCCTGGAGCGACTCGACCGACTCGGGCGCTCCCTGGGTCGCCGTCCCCGCGCACACGGGATGCTCTACATCGACCTCGACGACTTCAAGACGATCAACGACTCACTGGGCCACGCGGTGGGCGACGCCGTGCTGGTCGAGGTCGCGGAGCGCCTGCGCCGCGAGATCCGCACGGACGACACGGCCGCGCGCCTCGGTG
>JBFJMP010000585.1:0-1514 GCA_041633895.1 Nitriliruptoraceae bacterium | reverse complement strand
GTGTCGTTCTACAAGGATCTGGGTGGCCTCGCGGGGTGCTGCCTGCTGGGCACGCCCGACCTGGTGGCTCGGGCTCGGGAGTGGCGCCGACGCCACGGTGGCACGTTGTTCGCGATGTGGCCCCACGCCGCCTCGGCCCAGTCCGCCAAGCGCCTCCGGCTGCCGCGGATGGCCGCCTACCGCGACCAAGCCCTGGCGATCGCGGCGGCACTGGACGACCTCGATGGCGTGCGTGTCACGCCGAACCCACCCCAGACCTCGATGATGCACCTCCACCTGCGCACCACGGCCACCGCGTTCGAGGAGGCCGTGCGGCGCGTGGCCACCGAGCACGACATGTGGACGTGGCCGGGCGTGTTCGCCAGCGGGCACCCGGACTGGAGTGTGGTCGAACTGACGGTCGGTGACGCGACGCTCGACGTGGAGCCGGCCCTGGCCCGGGAGGTCGTCGGGGCGCTGGTCAGCTGACGTCGGCGATCCCGCGTTCGAGGCGATCGTCCTCGCGGTCGATCGTGCGCTCGGGGCAACTGACGATCATGGGTGACTTCACCGCGAGGTCGCGGTCGAACTGGAGCGTCTGGCGGTTCGTGATGCCGAAGGTGCGGAACTCGACGTCGATCTCGGACCGCACGTCGATGTTGCGCTCGTTGTAGTACCGGCAGTTGCCGAACGCACCGCGGATGACGACGACGCGCTCCTCACCGGCGCCGAGGCGGAACTCGCCGAGGAGTTCGCCCTCGACACCGTCGCCCATGTCCGCGCCCCGCGGGAGGACGAAGGCCCCGTAGGGGTCGATGAGGTGGCGTTCGCCGATGCCGATGCCGATGTCGGTCACCGTGATCGGGACCGGTCCGTCGTTGCGGAGGGTGATGGCGAAGGCAGACGGCTGTTCGTGGTCGTAGACGACGGCGATGGCCTCGCGCTGGGGGCGGCTCATGATCACGTCGTGCAGGACGTCATCGCTCACCTGGAGCGCGACCACGGGGGCCAGCGGCTCGGTGTCGCCCAGCACCAGGGCCCCGCCGGCGAGGACGAGGGCCAGACCGGCGAGCGCGAGCGCCAGCGGCAGGCGGGAGCGCCGTGGACGGTCGCGCGTGACGTCGGTTCCGGACTCGCCGCTGGCGGGTGCCTCGACGTCGAGGTTCCCGTCGTCGTGCGCGTCCAGGTCAGCCAACGAGCCGCGCCTTGACGAGGGCCGACACCCGCGATCCGTCGGCGCGCCCGGCGACCTCACCCATGGCCGCCTTCATGACCTTGCCCATGTCCTGGGGGCCGTCGGCGCCCGTGCTGGCGACCGCGGTGTCGATGATCGCCGTGAGCTCGTCGTCGGACAGCTGTGCGGGGAGGTAGGCGCCGTAGACCTCGGCCTCGAACTCCTCCTTCGCCGACTGCTCGTCGCGTCCGGCTTCCTTGAAGGCCTGGGCGGCCTCACGGCGGCGCTTGGTCTCGGTCTGGACGATGCGGATGATCGCGTCGTCGCTGAGTTCACCCTGCGGCCCCAGGCCCTCGGCGAC
>JBFJMP010000584.1:0-1533 GCA_041633895.1 Nitriliruptoraceae bacterium | reverse complement strand
CGGAGGCGACGGCAGGGGCGGGGCCGACGGCGCGCCAGGTGCCGAGGGCGCCGGCACGTCGATGCCGACGAGGCGTGCGAGGCGTTGCTGGTCCTCCGGGACGAACAGGCGGAGGAGGTCGGTGACCGGCGCGGCGTCGGCGTCCAGCCAGTCCTCGACGGCCTGTCGTGCGGCTTCTGGGGCCAGTGCGGCCCGGACCGGGTTGTCGACCGACGGATCCGGACGACACGCCCAGGCAGCCGCGACGGCGAGCCAGCGCGGGACATCCCGCACGGCGAGGCGATCCCGGAGTTCGAGGCGGACGTCGTCGTCCTGCCCGGCCCCCGCCGTGGTCACGTCCTGCCCCGTCATGCACGTCTCCCCGAAACGGTCGAATCGCGAACGTTGTCGACGACTCGGGCCACAACCTTGAGCGGGTGCCGACGCCAGCGAGACAAGGCTCCCTAGGCTGCGGCCCGTCCCCTGCAGGAGCGGCCCATGACCGACACGGCGCCCGATTCGACCGACACGCGCACCACCGTCCCGGCCTGGTTGCACACCGCTGCGGCATGGACGTGGCGACTGCTGCTGCTCGTCGTCGCCGGCGGACTCGTCCTCAGCATCCTGTCGAGCACGATGGTCGTGTCGCTGCCGGTCATCGTCGCGATCATCGTGTCGACGTTGGCCGTGCCCCCGGCGCGCTGGCTGCAGGCCCGCGGGCTGGCACCCGCCGCGGCCGCATCGGTCGTCGTCATCGGCGGCGTCGCCGTGATCATCGCCTTCATCGCCGTGCTGACCCCCAGTTTCGTCGACCAGTTCTCCGAACTCGGACCGACGCTGGACGCGGCACGCGAGGACGTCCTGCACTGGCTCGAGACCGGCCCCCTCGGCTACGACCGCGCCCAGGTCGAGGACCTGCTGTCCAACCTGTCGAGCACCGCGTCCGGGTCGTCGGGCAGCCTCGTGACCGGGGTGCTGTCGGGGGTCAGCATCCTCGTGCAGGGCCTGGCCGCGCTGCTGCTGTTCGTCGTGCTCCTGTTCTTCTTCGTCAAGGACGGCGAGGACATCGTCGTGTGGCTGCAGGAGCGCACCCCGGCCCGCCACCGCGACGTTGTCAACGCCGTGGGCACCCGGGCATGGTCCGCGCTCGGCGGCTACGTCCGCGGCACGGCCCTGATCGCCCTGATCGACGCGCTCGGGATCGGCATCGGCTTGGCGATCCTCGGGGTGCCGCTGGTCCTGCCCCTGTCCGTGCTGGTGTTCCTGGGCGGCTTCATCCCGGTGATCGGGGCGTTCCTCGCCGGGATGCTGGCGGTGCTGGTGGCACTCGCCGACGGCGGCTTCGCCACGGCCGCGATCGCGCTGGCCATCATCCTCGCCGTCCAACAGCTCGAGGGGAACCTGCTGCAGCCGATGATCATGCGGCGGGCCGTGTCGCTGCACCCGGTGGTGATCCTCGTGGCCCTCGCCGCCGGGGCGTCGCTCGCCGGCATCGTGGGCGCCTTCCTGTCGGTCCCGGTGGCCGCGGTGGTCGCCGCGATGGGCAACGAGCTG
>JBFJMP010000583.1:0-1535 GCA_041633895.1 Nitriliruptoraceae bacterium | reverse complement strand
CTCATCGACGGCTACAACGTGACGCGCACCCACCGCGGCGACGTCGACCTCGAGTCCCAGCGCCAGTGGCTCGTCGACCGGCTCGCGGCCGCGGTGCCCAGGATCGGCATCGAACCGACCATCGTCTTCGACGCCCACCAGTCGCGGGGCCGGCCGACGAGCACGCGGAACCGTGACGTCTGGGTGGCCTTCACCGCCGAGGGGCAGACGGCCGACGACGACATCGTGTTCCGGGTGGAGGCGCGCCCTCCGGACGCCCCGATCGTCGTCGTGACCGACGATCGCGAGCTGCGCGACCGCCTGCGCCCGTACGGCGTGGACCTCGTCCGCACCAGCAACTTCCTGGGTGCCCTCGGCTGACGACACGCCGGGTCGGGCCGCGACGTTGGTACGGTTCGCCGCCGATGGGCTGTCAGGCCATCAGGGCTCCAAGGAGGGAGGACGACGGTGATCGAACTGCACCTGATCGGTTACACCGCCGACCTCGAGCACCTCGTGCTCGACCTCGAGGGCGCCGACGGTGGTCGCTACCGACTGCACGTGGACCCCGACGTGTTCGCCACGCTGGACGAACTGCGCGAGGAGCGTCGTGCCGCCGGGTTGCCGGTGGGTGACCTCGTGGAGTTCGCCGACGAGATCGGCCTCGACGTGGCCGAGTTGGCTCGTCGGCAGGCCGAGGAGACGCGCCGGCTGGCCGAACGTGGGCTCGTGTCCGCGGGTTCGTCGGCCGCTGCCCACGCGCCGGCAGGGGGCAGCTACCTCGACGACCCGGTGCGTGAGACCGCGCTCGACGCGACCGACGAGCAGCGTCCGGTTGCGTCGGACCCCTACGCGGACCTCGCTGCCAGCACCTCCAGCGGGGATGACGAGGACGACGAGGCCGTCGACGCCGGCCTGTTCGACGACGAGGACGACTGGATCACCGTGTCGTCCGACGAGGACGAGGTCTTCGCCGCCGTCGACGAGGTGGGGCGCTGGGCCGACGAACCGGTCGACACCACGATCGTCCTCGACGACGCCGTGTCCGCGTTCCTGTCCCCGGACTCCGAGGACGGGCCGTCCGAGTCCGATCCCGAACCGGCCTCGCTCGCTGCAACGCCGGCCCCGGTCGTACGGATCGATGATCCCGATGAGGGCAACCAGGATGACGGCGACCGGGATGACGGCGACCGGGATGACGATCTGGACGACGAGTTCCGGGTCCTCGACGGGTGGGACGACGAGGACGACGAGGACCCTGACGTGGGCCAGGGTGACGTCGCGATCTCGTCCACCGTCATGCTCATCCGCGACAAGGGCCGGCTGACGCCCCGCCCCGCCCCGGTCGAGCCGGCCGTCGAGGACGACGCCGGACTGGTGGCCGGGATGCTCGACGCTCGCGCCCGCACCGATGCGGACACGGCCGACGGCCCGGAGGACGCGCCGGAACCCGCGCCGGAACCGGCAGCGGTGGTCGCCCCGGAGGACGACGAGGACCCGCCAGCACCGCCCAGCCCGCCGGCCGGCACCTCCGCGGGTGTGGCCTCGTCGAGCGT
>JBFJMP010000582.1:0-1542 GCA_041633895.1 Nitriliruptoraceae bacterium | reverse complement strand
TGCTGCGCGAAGCCGGCCTCGGCGCCGACGACGTTCGGCCGTCCGGACCGGGCGGCCGCGTCACCCGCGAGGACGCCGAACGCGCGATCGCGGCCGGCGGCGAAGGCGCCGCAGACCCGAAGGCCCTGGCCCAGGGTGGCGGCATCAGCGTCGTGCCGCCCCTGCCCACCGGCGCCCCGGCTCGCAACCGCCCCGAGGCCTCCCCCACCCAGGTGGACTTCGGCGGCGAGCGCGAGGCCACCCAGGACCTCACGCGCATCCGCAAGGCCATCGCCCGCGGGATGATGGAGTCGCTGCACGCCACCGCCCAGCTGACCGCAGCGGTCGAGGTCGACATGACCGCGATCATGAACCTGCGCGCCGCGGTCAAGGACGACTTCAAGGCCCGCGAAGGCGCCTCGCTGTCACCCCTGCCGTTCATCACGCGCGCCGTGACGATGACGCTGCCGCGCCACCCCACCGTCAACGCCTCCATGGACCTCGAGGCGGGGACCGCGACCTACCACAACTACATCAACCTCGGCATCGCGGTGGACACCGACCGAGGCCTGCTCGTCCCCAACATCAAGAACGCGCAGGACCTCACGATCGCGGGGATGGCCCGCCAGATCGCCGACGTCGCCAAGCGCACCCGCGACAAGAAGTTGCAGCCCGACGAGATCTCGGGCGCGACGTTCACGGTCACCAACACCGGCTCGCGTGGGACCCTGTTCGACACCCCGATCCTCAACGCGCCGGAGATCGCGATCCTCGCCGCGTGCGCGATCGAGAAGCGACCGGTGGTGGTCTCGGACGCGTACGGCGACTCCATCGCCATCCGCTGGATGACCTACCTCTGCATGACCTACGACCACCGCATGCTCGACGGCGCCGACGCCGCCCGCTTCCTCCAGGACCTCAAGTGGGTCCTCGAGCAGCACGACTTCCGCGACGAGGTCATCGCCTGACCCCATCCCACACCGGCCGCCCCGGGCACCGGGGTGCCTAGACGGCCAGCGCGGCCACCTGGGCGACCAGCGTGTCCATCGCGAACGGCTTCGGCAGGAACCCGGCACACCCGAGTTCGCGGGCCACGCTCCCGAACTCGGGGTCGGCGTGCGCCGACATCAGCATCACGCGGGACCGCACGTCGGCGTCGAGCCGGTCGACGAGGTCCAGGCCACTCATGCCCGGCAGGCGGATGTCGAGCAGGACCACGTCCGCGTCGTGGATCAGCGGGAGGGCGTCCTCTGCCGTGCCCGCCTCGACGACGTCATGGCCGTCCGACGCCAGCAGCACCTGCAACAGCATGCGCAGGTCCGGCTCGTCCTCGACGACCAGGATGCGCGCCATCAACACCGCACCTGGAGGCCCGATGCGGGCTCGACCATCGGGGCTCCTGCGCGACCGGGGACCTCGGAAGCGTACGACCAGAACGGTCCACGCGCTGCGCTTCCGTGTGGGCCCGTACCCTCGGGGAGCAGATCGGGAGGTCGTGGTGTTCGACACCTTGCGCGCTCAGGCAACGGAGCCGCTGACCGTGGTGCGGCCGGGCCGCGTGGA
>JBFJMP010000581.1:0-1547 GCA_041633895.1 Nitriliruptoraceae bacterium | reverse complement strand
GATGATCGACGCGGCACCCAGGTGCGCCTGACCGCCCACGGGAGGGACCTCGTCGACCGAGCGCTCACATCCCTGCTGACTGTGGAGGGAGAGTTGATCGCTGCCTCCCTCAGCGACCGACAGGTCGACCAGGTCGCTGGCCTGCTCCGGCGTGTCGTGATCGAAGCCGAAGGACGCTGATCGATTCCGTCGAACGGCCCCCTCGTTCTGGGTCGGTGGGCCCTCGTCCGAGATGGCGCCTGCAGGCACGCTCAGGGTGTCGCCCATCGAGACGAGGCCAGCCATGACCCACTTCCACGACGTCATCGGCGACCTGCGCCAGCCGACGCGGGAGTTCCGATCCGCCGTCCCCGAGGCCTGGTCCGGCTTCACCGACCTGCACGCGGCCGCCGTGGCCGACGGGACCGTGCCAGCAGCGATGAAGGAACTCGTCGCGCTCGCCATCGGCGTGATCCAGCACTGCGACGGCTGCGTCGCCTACCACGCGAAGGCGGCCGCCATGAAGGGCGCGACGCGCGAGGAGGCCGCCGAGGTCCTCGCGGTGACGCTGCTCATGGGCGGGGGCCCGTCCTCCGTGTGGGCGCCCCGAGCCCTCGCAGCCTTCGACGAGTTCGCAGCGGATCGCGTCCCCGCCTGAGGCCGACCGAGCCCGTCCCACGTACAACGATGCGGCCGACCCCGAGGGGCCGGCCGCATCGCCATGGAGGGGGTTGGTCAGCCGGTGACCGACGGCGGCAGCATCACCGAGTCGATGAGGTAGACCGTGGCGTTGGCCGTCTGGATGCTCGGCACGAGGATCTCGGCCTGGCCACCAACGGTGACGGTGTCGCCGTCGACGGTGATCGTCAGCTCCTCACCGGTGAAGGTGGTGAAGGTCGACGAACCCTTGAGCGTGTCGAAGTCGACGCGCTCGGTCAGGACGTGGAAGCCGAGGACGGTGGTCAGCAGGCCTTCCGGGTCGTCGAGCGCGGCCTGGAGGGTGGCCGGGTCGACGGCGGCGAAGGCGCAGTCCGTGGGGGCGAAGACGGTCAGGGCCTCGGCACCGTTGAGGGTGTCGCCCAGGCCGGCGGCGCCGACGGCTGCGGTGAGGGTGGTCAGGACGGGGTTGTTGGACGCGGCGGTCGCGACCGGGTCGTCGGCCATGCCGGACAGCGTGCCTTCCTCGGCACCGCCCTCGACGGCAGCAACGAGGCCGTCGGTGTCACAGATCTCGGCGGACGTCATCTCGGCCGTGGCCTCACCCGTGATCGACGGCGGCAGCATCACCGCGTCGATGAGGTGGACGGTGGCGTTGGCGACCTCGATGTCCGGGACGACGACGTTGGCCTGGCCACCGATCATGCCGTCGACGGACAGCATCTCGCCGGTGAAGGTCTCGACGCTGCCGCGAGCGGCGAGGTCGGCGGAGCTGATGCGCTCACCGGCCACGACGTGGAAGCCGAGGACGGTGGTCAGCAGGCCTTCCGGGTCGTCGAGCGCGGCCTGGAGGGTGGCCGGGTCGACGGCGGCGAAGGCGCAGTCCGTGGGGGCGAAGACGGTCAGGGCCT
>JBFJMP010000580.1:0-1551 GCA_041633895.1 Nitriliruptoraceae bacterium | reverse complement strand
GCCGTCGTCGAGGACCAGCACCCCGTTGACGACGACGTGGGTGATCCCGTCTGCGGCCTGCGCGGGGTCGGTGAACGTGGCCCGATCCACGACGACCATCGGATCGAACAGCACGAGGTCCGCCGCCTGACCGCGACGGACGAGGCCCCGGTCGCGCAGTTGCAGTCGCTCGGCGACCGCACCCGTCATCTTGTGGATCGCCTGGGGCAGCGACAGCAGCCGCTGGTCACGGACGTAGCGACCGAGCACGCGGGGGTAGGTCCCGAAGGCCCGGGGGTGGGGACGGTCGCTCCCCTGGTCCAGCGGCAGGGCCGAACCGTCCGAGCCGACCACGGACAGCGGCGAGGCGAGGAAGGCCGTCATGTCCGCCTCGGTCCGGTAGTGCAGCACGACCTGGACGGTGTTGCCGTGGTCGAGGCAGAGGTTGAGGGTGAAGGCAGCCGGATCCATGTCGACGCGAGCAGCAGCCTCCTCGAGTGTCAGTCCCGTGACCCATTCGTCACCCGGTCCCGACCTGCTGACGGTGACCCGGTCCCAGAACCACGGGATGCCGCCCATCCATCCGGCGGCGAGGTCGCGCAGGGCGCGCTCGTGTTCGGCGGGGTCCGCCAACCTCGCACGCATCGCGTCGGTCCCCCCGTCCTGCACCCAGTCGGGCAGGTACTGGGTGAGCGACGACGACGACCGGTCGTAGGGGTAGACGTCGATGCCGACGTCGAGGCCCCCGGCCCGGGCCGCCTCCACGAGCGCCAGCAGGTCCCTCGCCCGCCCCCAGTGGTCCGGGTCGTTGATGGCGGCGTGTGAGTACTCGAGCCGCGCCCCGGCGGCCGCTGCCGTGCGCAGGGCCTCCTCGACCGACGCGAACTCGGCGCTGCGACTCGCTCGGGAGTGGGTGGCGTACAGCGCGTCGTGCCGCGCGACGACGCGCACGAGTTCGGTCACCTCGGCCTCGTCGCCGTAGGCGGACGGGACATGCGTCAGGCCGGTGGAGAACCCGAAGGCGCCCTGGCGCAGGCTCTCGTCGACGAGGTCCTGCATGGCGCGGAGTTCGTCGGCCGTCGCCGCACGCTGATCGACGCCCATCACGGCCACGCGCACGGTGCCGTGGCCCACCAGCGGGGCGACGTTGAGCGCGGGTGGGTTCGCCGCGACGGCCTCCGCGTACCCGTCCAGATCGGTCCAGGTGAGCGGCACCGGGTCGTCACCGATCCTGGCGATGTGGTCCTGGTGAAGGTCGCGATGGTCCTGGTTGATGGGGAACGGCGAGAAGCTGCAGTTGCCCGTCACCTCCGTCGTCACGCCCTGGTGGATCTTGCTCTCGGCCGCGGGGTCGAGGAGCACGCTGACGTCGGAGTGCGTGTGGATGTCGATGAAGCCCGGGGAGACGACGAGGCCGCGCGCCTCGATGACGCGGTCGGCCGTGGCGTCGCGGAGCGCCCCCACCCCGACGATCACACCGTCGAGGACGGCGACGCTGGCGGTGCGGGCAGGCGCTCCGGTGCCGTCGACCAGGGTCGCGTCGCGGACGAGCAGGTCGACGTGCATGGGGTG
>JBFJMP010000579.1:0-1551 GCA_041633895.1 Nitriliruptoraceae bacterium | reverse complement strand
TTCCCGCAGGTCGCGCAGGACGCCCGAGGTCCCCACGATGGTGCCGTCCTCGTCGCGGACCGGCGAGAAGGTCAGCAGCACGTCGATGGGCGTTCCGTCCCGGTGGAGTCGAGTCGTCTCGACCGTGGACGAACGACCGGCGCGGAGGCCCTGCAGGATCTCGAGGGCCTCGTCCGCGGCGTCGTCCGGGATCAGGTCGGCCGACGGACGACCGACGGCCTCGTCGGCCGACCACCCGAAGAGGCGTTCCGCCGCCGGGTTCCACGTCTGGATCACGCCATGGAGGTCCGTGGACACGACGGCCACGTCGGTGCTCTCCACCACCGCTGCGCTCCGGCGCGCTGCCTGCGCCAGCGCCCGCTGGCGATCGGCACCGGCCCGCAGGCGCCCCATCAGCGTCCGGACGAGCACGGCGACGCCGACCCACACCGCGATGTCCACCACTGCGTCCCCGACGAAGGCCGCCGGCACGTCGTCGTACACGGCCGGGGCCAGCGCGGCCGGGACCACCAGGACGAGGTCCATCCAGAGCCGGACGCGACTGCGCAACGCGCCGTCGAACGTCAGCACGAGGACGTAGACGTCCTGGAACGGGCTGGACGCACCGCCGGTCCCCCAGACCATCAGGCAGACGAGCGCGATCAGCACGGCGCCCGTCGCACGGGCCCCGAGCAGACGCCCCACGACACGCGACGACTGCCCACGTGACGCGGTCGACTCGGTCATGCAACGTGCCCCATGGATGTCGGCGCCCCGCCCGATCAGCGTGTTGGCGGCTCGCCCAGCCTAACGGTCGGGCCTGCCGTTAGGCTCCGACCATCGACCTCGACATCGGGAGCCTGCACGTGGTCCAGAGCACGATGATGAACTACCCCCTGACCGTGACCCAGATCCTCCAACACGGGGCGCGTGTCCACGGCGACCGTGAGGTGATCACGTGGCAGGGCGCCGATGCCCGCAGGGTCACGTTCGCTGACACCTACGAGCGCGTCGGGCGGCTGGCCAACGCCCTGAAGGACCTCGGCGTCGGCGAGGGTGACGTCGTCGGCACCTTCTGCTGGAACCACCAGGAGCACCTCGAGGCCTACTTCGCGGTGCCGTGCATGGGTGCGGCGTTGCACACGCTGAACATCCGGCTGTTCCCGGAGCAGCTCGACTTCGTCATCCGCGACGGTGCCGACAAGGTCATCATCGTCGACGGCTCGCTCATCCCCCTGCTGGCCCAGGCCCCCGAGGCCGTCGCCGAGGTCGAACACATCATCCTCGTCGGCGACGGGGACACCACGCCGCTCGGGCGTGAGGTCCTCCGCTACGAGGACCTCCTGGCCGCCGCGTCGCCGAGCTACGACTGGCCCGACCTGGACGAGAACGCCGCCGCGATGATGTGTTACACGTCCGGCACGACCGGCAACCCCAAGGGCGTCGTCTACTCGCACCGCTCGCAGTGGACGCACACCTTCGGGGCCTCGGCCGGTGGCCTGTCCGTGCGCGACGGCGACCGTGCACTGATCATCGTCCCGCAGTTCCACGCGAATGCGTGGGGCCTCATCT
>JBFJMP010000578.1:0-1563 GCA_041633895.1 Nitriliruptoraceae bacterium | reverse complement strand
TCGGCGTCACGCCCGAGGCCGGGGACGCGCGTGCGTCGGACGCGTTCGACGCGGGCGGGGCCGGTCGGCGCCGGGAACACGGCGTCCACCGTGCCCTGGGCACCGAGGTCCGCGTAGAACGCGAGCCGGTCGAAGTCGCGACGCAACTCCCGCGGTCGCAGGGCCAACGGGGCCGTGGTCGTGGACACGATCGTCGCGGCGGCCGTGCGCAGCGCGACGTCGGCGACGACGGACGCCTGGACGCCGACCCGGACGGGCAGTGGGAGGTCCGACGCCTGCGGGAAGCTCGGCGTGGGCTCGGCGTGGGACGCGTGGGTCATGCAGGCCAGCCTACTGATCCGTTCAGCCCAGCTCGGGAACCAGTGCTGCACTGGGGGCGCCGGGTCCCGATGATGACCTCATGAGTCCTGCCCCCCGCTCGACCCCGCCGACCACGCCTGCTGCCGTGTCATCACGGGTGCCGCGTGTCGTCGTTGCCTGGGTCGTCGCCGCGGCCACGATCCTGGCCGCGGGCGCAACTGCGTGGGTGTGGATCGACCAGTTGGGACAGCAGCGTGCCCACGACGTGGATGAGGCGGCCGCTCGGGCCGCCACCCTCGTCGCCGGCGACATCGAGACGCACATCGCCACGCTGACCGCGGCTGCCGACCTGATGCTGACCGGTGACGTCAGTGTTCCACTCGTCGAGCAGGTCGCGGCGGTGACGGCATCGCCGTTCGCGCTCGTCCTCGGCGTGGACCCCACCGTCCAACTCGGTGCCTATCCGGACCGCGTCGTCGACGTGTCGAACCTGTTCGACGACTTCTTCCACCTGGCGCAGGCGCGGGACGGGCAGCCCGGCGTCGGTGAGCGGATCGAGTCCGGGACCGGCGATGTCGGCACCGGTCTGGCCGTTCCCTTCGAGGGTGCCGACGGGTCGCGTCGAACCCTGTCCACCGTGTTCTGGTTCGACGGGTCGGACATGGCCGCGCACCTCGCCGGTTCCGGTGCTGGTCTCGCGGCGATGACGCTCGCGCTCGAGGACCGCACGGGCGCGATGCTGGTCGCGTCCGGGCCGGGTGCAGCGGAACCTGACCTGCTCGACCGCGCGACGAGTCGTGCCCCGGTGGCCGACACCGGGTGGACCGTGATCGCGGTCGACGACCTCGGGCTGTGGCGGACCGAGACGGTGCTCGTACTCGTGGCCGCCCTGCTCGTCGTGCTCGTCATCCTCCTGACGGCGACGGCCTTCCACCGCGCCGTCCGGACGTCGCTGGTCGTCGCGGCCGCCCACCAGCGGACGCTGGAGGTGCTCCAGCAACAGGAGGAGTTCCTCGCCGTCGCGTCCCACGAACTCCGGACGCCGGTCACCATCGTCACGGGATTTGCCTCGGGACTGCAGGACCACTGGGAGGCCCTGGACGACGAGGCCCGGCGGACCTACCTCGACCGTCTCGCCGGCGGGGCGACGCGCCTGACCAACCTGGTCGAGGACCTGCTCACGACGCTCATGACCCGGGCGGGGCGTATCGAACTCCACGCGGAGGCGGTGCTCGTCCGCGACCTCGTGGACGACAGCATCGC
>JBFJMP010000577.1:0-1566 GCA_041633895.1 Nitriliruptoraceae bacterium | reverse complement strand
TCGACGGCCGCCGGGTCAAGGGTGAACGTCACGGCGTGGTTGTCGCGGCCACCCGGCGCCTCCAGCACGAAGTCGTCCGTCGTGGCCCCGGGCCCGTGCCAGTCGAGGAACGTGCTCCCGCCCGAGTTGCGGCGGCTGCCGACGGCAGAGACGGTGAACTTCACGCCGCAGGCCCCCGCGTCGTCCTCGGCGATGGAGACGTCGACGTCGAGACCCGTTCCGGCCTCGTGCTGCGGCGGCACCATGACGGTGACGCCGACTCCGCTGACGTCGACCTCGGGCAGCCAGGGGCCCAGGAGGCCGTTGGTGTCGGCCGCGCCCGCGACGTAGGTCCAGCCGGACAGCGCGAGGACGCGTTCGTTCGCGAGGTCGTCCTCGGTGGTGAAGTCGTCGGCGTCGGTGGTGCGGAGGAAGTCGGTGGAGTCGAGGCCGTCGAGGTGGTCGGCGTCGGTGACCTTGTCGGGCAGGGCGTCGGCGATGGCGGCGGCGGTGCCGTGGCGGTCGGCGCCTTCGATGCGTTCGACGAGGCCGGAGCGTGCGTAGGTGCGGAGGGCGTCGATGACGTCGTCGGAGACGGCGCCGGGTCCGCCGAGGACGATGATGCGGTCGGGGTCGAGTGCGGTGAGTGCGGTGGCGGTGGCGTCGGGGATGCGGCTGGGTTCGACGGTGAGCATGGGTGCGCCCATGGACACGGCGAGTCCGCCGCCGACGAGGGCGTCGGGGAAGTTGCGGCCGGAGGCGACGTAGACGACGTCGACGGGTCCTTCCACGGCGTCGCCGGGTTGGCCGCCGGACAGCGCGACCGATCCGACGAGCACGAGCATGGCGGCGAGCAGGACGTTGAGCAGGCGGTGGCGATCCACGGTGGACATGTCGGCCCCCTCGTTCCGAAGATCGCGGAAACCTACGCCGCGCGAGCGGGGCCGGTGCGGCATCCTGTCGCGTCCTGACCGAACGGCTCACGTATGCCCGTACTGCCCCCCTTCTCGACAGCCGCCGAGGCCCGTGCACTGGTCGAGTCCGGTGGCGACGAGGTGCGCGTCGTGGACTGTCGGTCGAGCCTCGACGGCTCGGTCGGCCGGCACACCTACGTGGAGGGCCACCTCCCCGGGGCGGTCTACGCGGACCTCGACGCGGACCTGGCAAGTCCGGCCAGCGCCGAGGGCGGGCGCCACCCACTGCCGACGCCGGCGGACTTCGCGGCCACGATGGGCCGGCTGGGCATCGGTGACGACACGGCGGTGCTCGCCTACGACACGGCAGGTGGCGCCCATGCCGGCCGACTGGTGTGGATGCTGCGCATCCTGGGCCAGGCTGCCACCGTGTTGGACGGGGGACTGGCGGCGTGGGACGGGCCGTTGGAGGACGGGGACGTGCGCGTGGCCCCTGCCGTCTTCGCGCCCCGACCGTGGCCGGTCGAGGCACTCGCGTCGATCGATGAGGTGGACGAGGTCCTGGCCGCCGGGGGTCTGGTCGTGGACGCGCGGGCGGCGGAGCGTTACCGCGGGGAGGTCGAGCCACTCGACCCCCGTGCGGGTCACGTGCCGGGCGCTGTCAACGTCCCCT
>JBFJMP010000576.1:0-1567 GCA_041633895.1 Nitriliruptoraceae bacterium | reverse complement strand
GTCGACCGTCCCCGAGCGGACGTCGACCTCGGCGAGCACCTCGCCGTCCCGCACCACACGCTGGTGCCAGCGCGATGTCGCGCGGCGCAGTTCGCGGATCTCGCACTCGACGGTCACGAGGTCGCCGGCGACCGCGGGGCGCCGGAAGCGGACGTTGGCCTCGGTCACGATCAGGTGGACGCCCCGATCGCGCAGCTCGGTCAGGCCGAAGCCGAGGCCGTCCAGCACCTCGATCCGAGCGGTCTCGAACCAGTTCAGGTAGACGCCGTGGTTGACGTGGCCGTAGGGGTCCAGTTCGTGGAACCGGACACGGAAGGTGGTGGCGGTCACGTGGCGGTCCCACGGCGTGCCCGGCGGGCGGCCCGCGCCTCCCGCTTCTCGACGAAGCGGACGGCCGTCGCATCGAGCACGTCGAGGAATGCGGCGAGTTCCTCTCGCCGCTGCTCGGCTGCGGCGTCGAGGCCCTCGACCTCGAACACGCCCCAGTGCCGCAGCAGCGGCTGGACCACGTCGTCGAGGTGGTTGCGCGGGTCGTAGATCCCGGCATCCGCGATGCGTGCCGACGCCGGGCCGAAGCCCGGGATCGTCGCACCGGGCATGGCGAACCCGATGACCTCGTCGGCGATCGCCGTGACGGCCGCCGACGGGTCCAGTGCCAGCGCCCCGTGCATGACGTCGCGGTAGAAGACCATGTGGAGGTTCTCGTCCGCGGCCACTCGCGCCATGATCCGATCGGCAACCGGGTCGTCGCTGTGGCGGCCCGTGTTGCGGTGGGAGATGCGCGTCGCCAACTCCTGGAACGACACGTAGGCCACGCCGTGCAACAGGTCACGGTCGTCGCGGTCGTAGCCGATCTGCATGGTCTCCATGCGGCCGCGTTCGAGGCGCACCGGGTCCTCGTTGCGGGTGACGACCAGGTAGTCGCGCAGCACGATCGCGTGGCGCCCCTCCTCCGCCGTCCAGCGGTGGACCCACGTCATCCAGGCGCTGTCGCGCCTGCCGAACATCGCGTAGATCTCGCGGTGGTAGCTCGGCAGGTTGTCCTCGGTCAGCAGGTTGACGTACATCGCCGTCCTGGCCACGCCGTCGAGGCGCGGCTGGTCCGGCGTCCACGGCTCGGCGTCGTAGTCGCGCCCCTGGCCGTACGGCACGTAGTCGTGCGGGAACCACTCGTCGGCGACGCCGAGGTGGCGTTCCAGGAGTCGTTCGGCCTCGGACTCGAGTTCACCGAGCAGGTCTGGCGTGGTGAGGGCGGTCGGCACGGGCGTCCTTGGAGGTGGGGCGACACGAGCGGGTACGAACAGCGTGCAGGAGAGTTGACGTTGACGTCAACATCGACCACGGTAGCCGCTCGCCGCACGACGACCGGAACGTCCTTGTCGTCCGGCCGCGCGACCTGCATGCTCACCCGCCCACATCCCGAGCGAGGAGCCAGCCGCCATGCCGGCCATCCCACGCGACACGACCCTGCACGCGGACGGGCTGGTCCTGCGCCTGCCGTCCGACGACGACATCCCCGCGATCGTGGCCGCGTGCCAGGACCCCGAGATCCCCCACTTCACCCGGG
>JBFJMP010000575.1:0-1601 GCA_041633895.1 Nitriliruptoraceae bacterium | reverse complement strand
GGCACCCTCGTGGACACCGAGTCGGTGACCCGCGCCGCCAAGGTCGAGGCCTTGGCCCATGACGGGCACGTCCTCGACGACGACGACTTCCACAACATCATCGGTCGGGCGTGGCCGCACACCCGCGCCTACCTCATGGACCGTGTCGGCTACGACGAGGTCGGGATCGAGCGCTACCGATCGCTGCTCGTCGAGGCGTTCCTCGCCCGGCGCGACGAGGTGCGGGTGTTCCCCGACGTCGTCGCCACGCTGGACGGGCTCGCTGCTGCCGGCGTGGACGTCGCCGTGTGCACGTCGTCGGGACGTGCCCACCTCGACCGCGTGCTGGCGATGCCGGAACTGGCGGGGCGCTTCGCCGTGCAGGTCTGTCGTGAGGACTCCGACGCACACAAGCCGGACCCGACCCCGTACCTGTTGGCCGCACGGCGGCTGGAAGAGGACCCCACCGGGCTCGTCGCGGTGGAGGACACACCCGCTGGGGTCCGCAGCGCGCGGGGCGCCGGGATGCGCGTCGTCGCGTTGGAGCGCGGGCTGGACCTGGACGTGTCCGCGGCGGACGTCGTCGTCACGGCGACCAGCGTCGCGGCCATCGCGGCCGCACACCGGGCCTGACGACGCTGGCGGGGAGCCGCGGTCGTCAGGCGTCGGCGACGAACGCGGCCACGAGGTCGGCGATCGCGCCCGCGTTGTCCTCCTGCAGGAAGTGCTTGCCGGGCAGGCGGTGGATCGTGTCGACCTCGGCGACGCGGCGGGCGGCCTCGCCGTGCGTGTCGATCGACAGCGCCGGGTCGTGCTCGCCCCAGATGACCTGCTTGGGCAGGTCGTGGTTGCTGATCGCCGCGGCGTAGGTGTCCTGCTTGGCCTGCGTGGTCTCGAACGAGCGCATGACCTGCAGGAAGGCCCTGCCGCGGTCGTCGCCGCGGAGCAGGACGAGCCAGGCCGCGAGCTCCTCCTTGGTGACCGCGCTCATGTCGTGGATGCCGAGCATGCGCATGATCACCCGGAAGGCGGGCGGGATCATCCCGGCCAGCCACGCCTCGCCCACCCGGGGGACCTCGAAGGGGCGCATGGGCCAGGGCTTGCGGAACGTGGCGACGTCGACGAGCGTGTTGAGGATGGTCAGCGACGCGATGCGGTCCGGGGCGTTGTGGAGGACCTCGAAGCCGACGGGGCCGCCGATGTCGTGGACGACCAGGTGGACCTCGTCGAGTTCCAGTGCGTCCAACGCAGTGGTGGCGAAGCGCCCCAGCCCGGTCCACGAGTAGTCGTGGTCGGCGGGGCGATCGGCGAACCCGAGGCCGGGCAGGTCGAAGGCGACTCCGCGGAGTCCGCGCTTGTCCAGCTCCGGGACGACCTTGCGGTACAGGAAGCTGGACGCGGGCACGCCGTGGATGCAGACCACGGTGGGGCCCTCACCCATGTCCAGCGTCCGGCTGGCGATCCCGTCGGCGGTGAACGGCGTGGTCGCCCGACGGTGGGCCTCGACGACCTCGGCAGCTGTGGCCATCAGGCCCTCCTCGTCCGCGCCCATCGTGGCACACGCGCTCGGGGCGCGGTCAGTCGGCGTCGATGACGGCGTTGTACCTCCAGTCAGGTCGGGC
>JBFJMP010000574.1:0-1612 GCA_041633895.1 Nitriliruptoraceae bacterium | reverse complement strand
GAAGTACCACCTGGGGGCACGGGGCCTTCACGAGGCGCCTAACGGTCGCACCGTGAAGCTCAGCCTCGCATCGAATCCGAGTCACCTCGAAGCGGTCGACCCCGTCGTCGAGGGCATGGCCCGCGCCATGCAGGACGCGAAGGACCGCGGCGACGAAGGCATCTTCCCGGTGCTGCCGGTTCTGCTGCACGGCGACGCGGCCTTCGCCGGCCAGGGTGTCGTGGGCGAGACCCTCCAGCAGTCCCTGCTCCGTGGCTACCGGACGGGCGGGACGATCCACGTGGTCATCAACAACCAGGTCGGGTTCACGGCGTCCCCGGACTCGTCCCGGTCGTCGTTCTACGCCACCGACATCGCGAAGATGGTCCAGGCCCCGATCCTGCACGTGAACGGCGACGACCCCGAGGCGTGCCTGCGCGTCGCTCGGCTGGCGTACCTGTACCGCAAGGTGTGGCAGGGCGACATCGTCATCGACCTCGTCTGCTACCGCCGCCACGGCCACAACGAGGCCGACGACCCGTCGTACACGCAGCCGATCATGTACGACCTGATCGAGAACCACCGCTCCGTCCGCAAGCTCTACACCGAGCGCCTGGTCCGTCGCGGCGACATCTCGATCGAACAGGCCGAGGAGTTCCTGCAGGACTTCGAGTCGCGCCTCGAGGAGGCCTTCTCGGCGACCAAGCAGGCCGCGGCCCCCGAGCCGCCGAAGGCGGTCAAGCCGCCCGAGTCGGCCGGCCCGCAGCCCCACGTCGACACCGGCGCGCCACGCGACCACCTCGACCTGATCGCGGCACGCCAGTTCGAGGTGCCGGACGGCTTCACCCGCCACCCCAAGCTCGACCGCATCTTCAAGCGGGCCAAGGAGCGCTACGACGCCGGTGACATCGACTGGGCGATGGGCGAGACCCTCGCCTTCGGCACGATCCTGCTCGACGGCCACAACGTCCGCGTGTCCGGTCAGGACTCGCGCCGCGGCACCTTCTCGCACCGCCACGCGGTGCAGGTCGACTACCGCACGGCGGACGAGTACGCACCGCTGGGCAACCTCGCCGACGACCAGGGGAAGCTGTTCATCTACGACTCGCTGCTGTCGGAGTACGCCGCCCTCGGGTTCGAGTACGGCTACGCCAACGTGGCCAAGGACTCCCTGGTCGCGTGGGAGGCGCAGTTCGGCGACTTCGTCAACGGCGCCCAGATCATCATCGACCAGTTCATCGTCGCGGCCGAGGACAAGTGGGGCGAGACCAACGGCCTCGTCATGCTGCTGCCCCACGGCTACGAGGGCCAGGGCCCCGAGCACAGCTCGGCGCGCATCGAGCGCTTCCTGACCCTGTGTGCCGAGGACAACATCCAGGTCTGCAACGCCACGACGTCCGCGCAGTACTTCCACCTGCTGCGGCGCCAGACGGCGCGGGACATCCGCAAGCCGCTGGTGATCTTCACGCCGAAGTCGCTGCTGCGCTCGACCAACGCGTTCTCGCGCATCGAGGAGTTCGAGTCCGGTTCGTTCCTCGAGACGATCGACGATCCCAAGGTCGCCGCGGGCGAGATCGACCGCAACGACGTCACCACGGTGGCGTTGTGCTCCGGGAAGGTCGCCTACGACCTG
>JBFJMP010000573.1:0-1618 GCA_041633895.1 Nitriliruptoraceae bacterium | reverse complement strand
GGCACCTCTTCGGGGATGTTGAGGCGCGTCATGATCCGGTCGACCGCTGACGCGTTGAACAGGCGCATCAGGTCGTCCTCGAGCGACAGGTAGAAGCGCGACTCGCCCGGGTCGCCCTGACGCCCCGAACGACCGCGCAGCTGGTTGTCGATGCGACGGGAGTCGTGACGCTCGGTGCCGATGACGTACAGCCCGCCGGCCTCGAGCACCTGGCCACGCTCCTCGGCGCACGCGTCCTCGTGCCGTGCCGTCGCCTCGGCGAGCTTCTGGAGGCGCTCGTCCTCGGTCATCTCCTCGTCGAGGCGGGAGATGTCGTCCTTGGCCATCTCCTCGGGGTTGCCCCCCAGGATGATGTCGGTACCACGACCGGCCATGTTCGTGGACACGGTGACGGCACCACGGCGACCGGCCTGGGCCACGATGTGGGCCTCACGGGCGTGGTGCTTCGCGTTCAGCACGTTGTGCTTGACACCCCGCCTGGTCAGCAGGCTGCTGAGCAGCTCGGACTTGGCCACATCGGTGGTCCCGACGAGGACGGGCTGACCGGACTCGTGGCGCTCGACGATGTCCTCGACGACCGCGTTGAACTTGGCCGCCTCGGTCTTGTAGATCAGGTCGGCCTTGTCCTGCCGCACCAGCGGACGGTTGGTCGGGACGGACACCACGCCGAGTTCGTAGATCTCGAGGAACTCGACCTCTTCGGTCTTGGCCGTACCCGTCATGCCGGCGAGCTTCTCGTACTGGCGGTAGTAGTTCTGGAGGGTGACGGTGGCGAGGGTCTGGTTCTCGTCCTTGACCGTCACGCCCTCCTTCGCCTCGATGGCCTGGTGCAGGCCCTCGGAGTAGCGCCGGCCCTCGAGCACGCGGCCGGTCTGCTCGTCGACGATCTTGACCTCACCGTCGACCACGATGTACTCGCGGTCGCGCTTGAACAACTCCCGTGCCTTCAGGGCGTTCTGGAGGTGGTGGACCAGCGGCGTGTTCTGGTCCATGTAGAGGTTGTCGATCTGGAGGATCTGTTCGACCCGCTTGATGCCGTCCTCGGTGACCGCGACGGTGCGCTTGGCCTCGTCCACGACGTAGTCGCCGGTGGTCTCGCCATCGCCGAGGTCCTCACCGAGCTTCATGTTGGGGACGACGCGCTTGGCGAAGATCCCGTACCACTGCGCCGACTGCTGGGCCTGACCCGAGATGATCAGCGGGGTGCGCGCCTCGTCGATGAGGATCGAGTCGACCTCGTCGAGCAGGGCGAAGTGGTGACCGCGCTGGACCTGGCGGGCGTGCTCCCAGGCCATGTTGTCGCGCAGGTAGTCGAAGCCGAACTCGTTGGTGGTGCCGTAGGTGATGTCGGCGTTGTAGGCCGCCTTCTTCGAGTCGCGCGGCTGCTGCGAGTAGACGGCGCCCACGGACAGGCCGAGGAAGTTGTGGACCCGACCCATCCACTCCGCGTCGCGGCGGGCGAGGTACTCGTTGACCGTGACGACGTGGACGCCCTTGCCCGCCAGCGCGTTCAGGTAGACGGGCATGGTCGAGGTGAGGGTCTTGCCCTCACCGGTCTTCATCTCGGCGATGTTGCCCTCGTGCAGGGCGAGGCCACCGAAGACCTGGACGTCGTAGG
>JBFJMP010000572.1:0-1626 GCA_041633895.1 Nitriliruptoraceae bacterium | reverse complement strand
CGATCGTCGAGCCGTCGGAGCCGAACAGCGACCCACGCCTGCTCGAGCACCTCACGATGGCGCGCGTCGCGCGAGCGGCCCATGTCAGCCGGCGGACGATCTACAACGTCTGGCCGAGTCGGGCACACATGCTGGAGGACCTACAGGCCGACCTCGTCGCTGAGCGCCACCGGCTGATCGCCGCCGCGATCGCGACACACCGCACCTGGGACGGCGGCCTCGACATCGCACGTGCAACGGGCCACCTTGTGGGGCCGCCCCATCTCGACCCACCGTCCGACCCGGGCCTCGCGTTCCTCATCGAGCCGGGCCACGAACGCTTCCGCGGCCTCTGGCAGACCGCGTTCCTGGGCACCATCGACCTCCTGCGCGACGGCCTCGAGTCGTATCTGGACGTCACGCGTCGGCGCCCTCGTCCCGGCATCACCACCGACCACATCGCGCTCATCTGGGGTTGCCTCATCGCCGGAGGACGACGCCTGCGGCGAACCGGCGCCTCGTCGACCGGGGCCTTCGGGGACGCGGCCGAGGCCTTGGCCCACGAGCTCACCGTCAGCGATGAGTGACCCGCGCGATCAGGGGGACTCGGGCTCGTCCGGTTCGATCGAGATCACCTCGACGTCGAGCACGCGCGGGTCGTCGCCGTCGCCGTAGGGCGAGGCGTCGCTGGGCATCCCGGTGCGGTGGTCCGCGCGACGGTTGACGCCGAACTCCACGATCCGGAGCGGGACCGGGGTCATCCGGGTCCGCACGAGCGTCGCCAGCGGAGCGCGGGTGAACGGCAGCACGAGGACGAGGCCGAAGGCGTCGGTGACGAACCCGGGGGTCAGCAGCAGGGCGCCGCCGAACAGCACCATCGCGCCCTGCAGCACCTCGTCCGCGGGCCAACGCTGCTCGCCGAGTGCATCACGCAGCTTCCGCCAGGTACGCCGCCCCTCGCGCCCCACGATCCATGCCCCCAGGATCGAGTCCCCGAGCAGGAGCAGGACGGTCCACCAGCCTCCGATGACGCCGCCGATCTGGATGATCACCCAGATCTCGACGAGCGGCATGACCAGGAACAGCAGGAACAGGAGCAGGGGCACGGGATCACCTCGTGAGTGACCACGAGCGTAGGAACACGGACGGGGTCACGCACACGCTTACGCTGCCCCGATGGACCTGACCCGGCAGATCGAGCACGCCCGCAGTGGGCCGCGGTCGGCGTTGCTCGAAGGCGTCCACGCCCTCAAGCACGCGGTCCGGTTCGGGGCGGTGATCGAGCGCGTGCTGTCCCCCGACCCGGATCGCCTGGCGGCCCTGCTCGGTGAACTCGCGCCCGACGTCGTCATCCCCGTCGAGGTCGAACCCGTCGACCGTGACGAGTGGGACGAGTTGACGCGGGGTGGGCTCCCCTCCCCCGCCCTGACCATCGCCCGGCGCCCCGTCGTCGACCTCGCGCACTCCTGGACACCCCGCGGTGCGCGACCCATCGTGCTCCTCGACGCCCCGACCCACCTCGGCAACGTGGGCGCCAGTGTCCGCGTCGCCGCAGCCGCGGGGGCCGAGGCGCTCGTCGTGCGCGGCTCCGCGGACCCGTGGCACCCCACGGCGATCCGGGGCGGCGCGGGCCTGCAGTTCGCCCTG
>JBFJMP010000571.1:0-1635 GCA_041633895.1 Nitriliruptoraceae bacterium | reverse complement strand
TGGCCTACCGCGGGGCGCTCGACGAGTCGTCACCGCGCAACGACAAGCCACTGACGGGCGAGCTGCTGCGTGGGGCGCTCGAGCAGGTGCTCGCCGGCGAGGCCGTGCCCGAGCCCCACATCCCGTCGATGGGGTGTGGCATCAAGTGGCGCGACGCCTGACCGCCCGGCGGCACCCGTCCGCTCAGGCGCTGGCCTCGGCGTGTCCGGCGGCCTGCAGCGCCGCGCGGATGCGCTCGGCCGCGTCGTCCATCATCGCCGGGTCCGGCTCGGCCTGGGCGTTCTCGAAGCCGACCTGGCCCATTGAGTCGGCGCCGTAGACGTGCAGGTGCACGTGGGGCACCTCGAAGCCGACGATCGCCTGGCAGACCCGCCCGGGCGCGAACACGTCGTTGATGGCCTGCCCGACGCGCTTGGACACCAGCATGAGGTGGGCGACGAGGTCGTCGTCGAGCTCGAGCCAGTGGTCCACCTCGTCGCGCGGGACGACCAGCGTGTGCCCGGGTGAGAGGGGGTTGATCGACAGGAAGGCGACGCACCGGTCGTCCTTCCAGACGAAGCGGCCGGGCAGGTCGCCGTCGATGATCATGGTGAAGACGCTCATCAGGTGGCACTCCTCGTGAGATCCAGCAGCAGGGGGGCGTGGTCGGACGGCTTGGTGCCCTTGCGGAAGTCCCGGTCGATCGCGCACGAGTTGATGCCGTCCGCCAGGTCCTTGCTGACCAGGAACAGGTCGATGCGCAGGCCGAACCCCTTGTGGAAGTTCCCGGCGCGGTAGTCCCACCACGTGTAGCCCGCGCCCTCGGGCGTGCACACCCGGAAGGCGTCGACCATGCCCACGTCGAGCATGCCGCTCAGGCGCGAGCGCTCGTGGTCGGTGACATGGGTGCCGCCGACGAACGCCGCCGGGTCCCAGACGTCCTCGTCCGTCGGCGCGATGTTGAAGTCGCCGCCCACGATCGTCGGCCCCGCAGCGACCAGGTCGCGCAGCCGGTCCGTCATGGCATCGAGGAAGTCCAGCTTCAGCGGGAACATCGGGTCGTCCAGGGTGCGCCCGTTGACCACGTACACGCTGGCGAAGGTGACGCCGTCCACGCGCGCCTCGACCCAGCGCGCCTCGTCGGACACCGGCGTGTCGGGCAGGCCGATCTGGACCCCGTCCACCTCGTGGCCGTCCTTGACCATCACCGACACGCCGGCCCAGCGCCCGCCGGAGTGGTCGATGCTGGTGTAGCCCGCCGCCTGCAGGTCGAGGTGCGGGTACTGCTCGGGCGCCGTCTTGGTCTCCTGGAGCAGCAGGACGTCCGGGGCGTGGACGTCGAGGAACTCCAGCACCCGTGGCATGCGGGCACGCAGCGAGTTGACGTTCCACGTGGTGACGATCATCGCAAGGTCCTAGGGTCCGACAGACGGCATGCTGCCGCACCAGACCGTCGCGCGCACACTCCGCGCCCACCCCAAGGCCCCGCCCGTGGACGACCTCCTCCAGGTCCTCGCCGACCTCGTCGCGATCGACAGCACGTCGGCACGCTCGAACCTGCCGGTGCTCGACCTCGTCGAGGCGCTGGTTGAGCCGTACGCCAGCGGCGTGTGGCGCCTGCCCGCCGAAGCCGACGAGGCGGACGGGACCGGCGGC
>JBFJMP010000570.1:0-1640 GCA_041633895.1 Nitriliruptoraceae bacterium | reverse complement strand
GGTGTGCAACGCGGGTGGATCGTGCGGAGACGACCAGGTCCCCGACATCACACCTGACGACCTCGCCGACACCCTGCGCATGAACGTGGGGACCACGATGGTCTGCGCGCAGGCGGCGACGCGACGGATGATCCCCGCGGGCCGTGGGTCGATCGTGCTCGTGGGGTCCATCCATGGACACCTCGGCAGCGATCCGGGGCGGTACGCCCCCGGCTTCCTCCGGTCACCTGCGAGTTACCACGCCTCGAAGGGGGCGATCGTGAACCTCACCCGTGCGCTCGCCACCGAGGTCGGCGGCCACGGGATCACCGTGAACTGCATCAGCCCCGGGCAGATCCCGAAGGCGCGGATGGACGAGGACACGCGTGCGCGTCAACGGGCAGGCGTCCCCCTCGGGCGCCTCGGCGTACCGGAGGACCTGCGTGGCGCGGTCGCGCTGTTCGCCGCTCCAGCAGGCTCGTGGATCACCGGGCAGGACCTCGTCGTCGACGGCGGGTGGTCCGCGTGGTGAACCCCGTCGGCGCCGTGCCGAACCTTGCCCCGAGGGCCTCGTCCAACCACCACACCAACCCTGACAACCGAAGGATCCCCAGTGAGTGACTCCGTCGTCCCCCGCGTCTGGCACCACGACGCCATCATCGAGGAGGGGCTGAGGACCCTGGCCGAGGGCGGTGCGTCCGGTGCCCCGCTCATCGACGGTCGCGTGCTCTCCGTCAAGGCGACGCCCGTCAACGACACGTCGACGAGCATGGCGATCGGCATGGCCGTGCTGCCGCCGGGCTTCTCGACGCCGATCCACGACCACGAGGCCGAGGAACTGGCGACGATTCTCAGCGGCGAGGGCACGATCACCATCGACGGCGTCGACCACGCAGTCCGTGCAGGCAGCGTCGTGCTCACGCCGTCCATGTCGCGACACGTCACGACGGCCGGACCCGACGCACCGCTCGTCGTGTGGTGGACCTACGCTCCTGCCGGCAGCGAGGACCGCTGGTTGAAGGCCGGCGCCGTGGACGACACGCTCCCGCAGCACGACTGACCGTCACCGGGCCGGGCGCCCGGAGAACGACCCCTGCATGCAGGCCTTCGAGCCGCTGACCATCCCGCTGTACCGACGCCTGTGGGCGACCTCGGTGGTCTTCGGGGTCGGTCACACCTTGCAGGTGGTCGCCGGCAACTGGCTCATGCTCGAGTTGACCGGCAACCCACTGTGGGTCGCGCTCATGGTCGCCTCGCCGCACCTGCCCCTGCTGCTGCTCGCCATCCCGTCGGGGGCCATGTCGGACATCGTCGACCGCCGCCGGGTGCTGATGCTGTCGGCGACGTTGATGGCGACCTCCGCGGTCGGCATGGCCACGCTCCACCACCTCGAGGCGTTGACGGCCGGTCGGCTGCTGGCGCTCGGCATCGTGCTCGGGGTCGGCATCGCCTTCTACGTCCCCGCCTGGCAGGTGACGGTGCCGAACCTCGTACCCCGCGAGTTGGTGCCGCGGGCGGTCTCGCTCAACTCGGCGAGCGGGGCGGTGGCCATGGCGGTCGGGCCCGGCCTCGGTGGCACGCTGCTGGCACGTTTCGGCTTCGGGGTGCCGGCCACGGTGGCCGCGGGCGGATACGTCGTCCTGCTGCTGAGCGTCCTCGGC
>JBFJMP010000569.1:0-1647 GCA_041633895.1 Nitriliruptoraceae bacterium | reverse complement strand
CGACGGGGCGGCGCGCCTGCGGGCCGCGCATCCCGAGGTCACCGCGTTCGTCTGTGCCAACGACCTCATCGCCTTCGGGGCGATGGGTTGGGCTCGTGAGGCGGGGATCGCCATGCCTGACGGGATCGCCATCACCGGGTTCGACGACCTGTCCTTCGCGGCCCTGGTCGACCCGGGCCTCACGACGGTCCGCCAGCCGCTGGAGCAGATCACCGCGGCCGTCGCGCGGTCGCTGGGGCGCGTCCTCGCACCGGACGTGGACGCCGACGCCGGCGCACCTGGTCGCCGCGCCGCCCCGACCCCATCCCGCGAACTCATTCCCGGCACGCTCGTCACCCGAGGTTCCACGTGAACTCCTCGTCCACCGGCCGCGGCGGCGTCACCGTCGTCGGCAGCATCCACGTCGACCTCGTGTACGACGTCCCGACCCTGCCTCGACCCGGCGAGACCGTGCTCACGACCGGGCATCGCACCGGTGTGGGCGGCAAGGGCGCGAATCAGGCTGTCGCGGCGGCCGCGCACGGTGTCGCGGTGTCGATGGTCGGTGCCGTCGGCACGGACGCCGACGCGGATGTCGTCGTGGACGCGCTCCGTGGTCGCTCGGTCGACACGCAGGCCGTCGTGCGCCGCGACGGGCGAACGGGGTGCGCGATCGTCGCCGTCGACCCGGCTGGCGAGAACCTGATCCTCGTCGACGGTGGTGCGAGTGCGTCGCTCGGCATCGGCGACGTGCACGCTGCGGCAGACGCGATCGCGGCCGCAGCGGTCGTCGTCGTCCAGGGCGAGGTGCCCGCCGCGACGTCGGCTGCGGCGGCCGGCCTCGCGACCGGGACCGTGATCCTGACACCGGCCCCCGTCGAGGCGGTCACCCCGGACCTGATCGCCTGCGCCGACATCCTCGTCCCCAACCTCCACGAGGCCGAACGCCTGGTCGGGGCAGACGTCGTCGACCGGGACGGATTCGTGGTCGAGCACGCGATGTGGGTCGCACGCGCGCTGCCCGCCGCCATCGAGGTCGTGTTGCTCACCTTGGGGTCCCATGGGGTCCTCGTGCGACGGGGAGCCGAACTCACCCACGTCCCGGCGGGGGTGGTCACCGCGGTCGACACCACGGGAGCCGGTGATGCCTTCGTCGGCGCGGTTGCGGCCGGCCTGGCACGAGGCGACGACCTCATGGACGCCGTGCACGCCGGCCAGCGCTATGCCGCGAAGGCGGTCCAGGTCGCGGGTGCGACGCCTCCTGCGGACGTCGACGGCGTCTGACAGGGTTGGAGGGGCTGCCCGCCCAGTCGGCGTGGGGCAGTCGGCTCGCCTGGCGGTGTCCGGACGGACGGGGGTCGTCGGTTTCGAGGTGCCCCTTCCGCGGGCACGTCTCCAGTGTCGCCAACACAGGAGGACGACATGAGTTCGAAGATGGACCTCAAGCAGGAAGGCATCTGGGACCAGATGAAGGGCCGCGTCAAGGAGTCGTGGGGTGCACTCACCGACGACGACGTCGACCGGGCCGACGGACGCTGGGACCAGTTGGTCGGCACCATCAAGGAGAAGACCGGTGAGGGCGCCGACGCCGTCGAGGAGAAGCTGAGCGACATCCTCGAGAAGGTCCGTACCTCCAAGTGACGTGACCGACTCCTCCCCACGGGGCGG
>JBFJMP010000568.1:0-1660 GCA_041633895.1 Nitriliruptoraceae bacterium | reverse complement strand
TTCGACATGCGCAAGAACGTCCTGAAGTACGACGACGTGCTCAACGAACAGCGCAAGGTCGTGTACGGCCAGCGCCAGCGCCTCGTCGAGGGCGACCACGAGTACGTGGCCGACCTCGCCCAGAAGTACGTCGAGGACGTCATCGAGGACGCCTTCACCCTGTTCGCGCCCGAGGGCGTGTTTCCGGAGGACTGGGACCTCGACGGCCTGAAGCTGCACCTCGAGCAGGTCTACCCCATGACCATCGACGTCGGCTCGATCGACCTCGACGAGGTGGATCGTGACCAGTTCCGCGAGGACCTCATCGAGGACGCCTTCGCCGCCTTCGAGCGGCGCGAGGAGGAGGTCGGTGGTGAGGAGGTCATGCGCGAGGTCGAACGGCGCGTGATCCTCTCGGTCGTCGACCGCAAGTGGCGCGAGCACCTCTACGAGATGGACGCCCTGCGCGACGGCATCGGGCTGCGTGCGGTCGGTCAGCGGGACCCGCTCACCGAGTACCAGCGCGAGGCCTTCCAGTCGTTCTCGGACATGATGGCCGGCGTCAAGGAGGAGTCGGTCACCTACTTCTTCCACCTCCCCGTCAAGAGCGCGGAGGAGCAGGCTGCCGAGGAGGAACAGAAGCGGCTGGCGGCAGCCCAGGCCCCGGCGGACGTGACGGACGGGCGCTCGGCGTCCGGCATCACCCTCGGTGGCAGCGGGGGTGCCGCGGCGCGCATCGACGCGGCCGCCCAGGAGATCACGCGCCCCGCGGCACCGCGTCCCGACGAGTCGGGACCGCCGGCGGCGGCGTCCGACGAGTCGGCCGACGCACCTGCGGACGCGGGTCCGAAGGTGACCTTCGCGGCACCCAAGGAACCGACGCGGGTCACGTACTCGTCCGCGACGAGTGGCTCGGCGAACTACACGGTTCCGGGCGGCCCCGCCAAGGGTGCGGGTTCCGACGCCCCGGGCGACGTCGAGACCAACGAGGACGGCACGCACATCCGGCGCATCGCGACCGGCGGCACGTACGTCAAGGACGCCGACGAGTTCGCCGACGTCGGGCGCAACGACCCGTGCCCGTGCGGCTCCGGCCAGAAGTTCAAGAAGTGCCACGGAGCCTGAGGTAGTCCTCGGGTGATCCCAGGTCGGTGACCACCCAGCGACCGCCTCGGACCTCGAGGCGTACGGCCACGACGGTCACCCGGTTCGTGTCGTGCACGACGACCGCGGCCTCCACCAGCCCGTCGTGCACGGCCTGGGCCACGACGCGACGAACGCTGATCACCCCCGCCGGTCCGCGTTCGCGACGCTGGCGGGCGACGAGGGCGCGCAGGCGACGATGGACGCGGCGACTGGCGACCTGCTCCAGCTGGTTCCACGGCCGCCGCCCCGCGCGCACCTCCAGGTAGAGCGTGGCCGCGACGACCGCGAGCGCCGTCGGGTCGACTGGCTCGATCCGTGTGTGGCCGGCGGCGATGGCCTGGCGGGTGCGCAGTGTGGTCATGGCCGATCCTCGGTCGCGGTCGGGTTGGGGACGGCGGCTGACGCGGGTGGGGCGGCATGCCCGGCGACGACGAGCCCGCCGAGTTCGTGGCGGAGCAGCACGGTCTGCTCGAGGGCCGTGGTCGTGCCCGGGGCGATGGCGACGGCCGTCGCCAGCAGCGCCCAGGAGTCCGTC
>JBFJMP010000567.1:0-1663 GCA_041633895.1 Nitriliruptoraceae bacterium | reverse complement strand
CGAGCAGCGCCTTGACGGTGGCGAGGCCGATGCCACGTGCGGCACCGGTGATGGCGACGACGCTCCCACGGATGTCCTGACCCATTGCGCGGCCTCCTGGTCGATGAGGTGGTGCCTGACGCAGTGAGACACTACACGACACATCGTCTCACGTCCCCGCTGTGTCAGCGGGTGGTGGCCTGCCGTGCGAGGGCCACCGCGACGAGTGCGTCGAGCGCGCTGGGGTCGGTCAGGGCCCCAGCGGCGACGGCCTCGGCCACGGGCGTCCCCCGCAGGATGCGCTTGACCGGCACCTCGACGCGCTTGCCCGACAGGGTGCGCGGGACGGCCGGCACCGCGAGGACCGCATCGGGTCCGTGCCGCGGCGACAGCTCGGACCGCAGGCGTCCGACCAGACGCGCCCGCAGGTCCTCGTCGAGGTCGACGCCCGGTCGCAGTGCCACGAACAGCAACAGGTCGCCGAGGCCACCGTCCGCGTCCTCGAGGTGGATCACCAGGCTGTCCACGACCTCGTCGAACGAGTCGACGACGGCGTAGAACTCCGCGCTTCCGAGTCGCACGCCGCCCCGGTTCAGGGTTGCGTCGGAGCGGCCACTGATCACGCACGATCCGTCCTCCGCGATCGTGATCCAGTCGCCGTGTCGCCACACGCCTGGGAACACGTCGAAGTACGCGCCCCGGTAGCGCGTGCCGTCGTCGTCGCCCCAGAAGCCGACGGGCATCGACGGCATCGGTGCGGCCAGGACGAGCTCGCCGGTGGCGCCCACGACGGACGTCGCCGTGTCGTCCCACGCCTCGACCCGACAACCCAGCAGGCGGGTCGGGATCACGCCCGCGTGCACGGGCAGGACCGGCGAGGACCCGACGAAGGCCGTGCACACGTCGGTGCCACCGGAGATGGACGCGACCTGGACGTGGGCGCCCACCTCGTCGCGCACCCAGCGGTAGCCGTCGGCGGGCAGCGGGGCGCCGGTCGACCCGACGATGCGTACGCCGGTGAGGTCGTGGTCGGCGGCAGGGCGCAGGCCGGCGCGGCGGCACGCCGTGAGGAACGGTGCCGACAGGCCCAGCACGGAGGTCTCGGTGCGGGCCGCCAGCGACCACAACGTGTCGAGGTCGGGATGCCCGGGGTTGCCGTCGAACAGCACGACGGTCGACCCCACGAGGAGACCCGACACGAGCAGGTTCCACATCATCCAGCCGGTGGTGGAGAACCAGAAGAAGCGGTCCCCGGGGCCGAGGTCGAGGTGCAGCGCCAACACCTTGGCGTGCTCGAGGAGGATGCCCCCGTGTCCGTGGACGATGGCCTTGGGCAGGCCGGTCGTGCCCGACGAGAACAGCACGTAGAGCGGATGGTCGAACGGGACCGGGACGAAGGACAGGGCGGCGTCGGTCGGCGCCAGCAGGTCGTCCCAGGTCGACGCCCCAGGTGGCGGCGCGGCCCCGGCATCGAGGTGGGGCAGGTGGACGGTGTGAGCCAACGACGGCAGCCCGGCCCGGATCGCCGCCACCTCACCGGTCCGATCCACGACACGGTCGCCGTGCATGTAGCCGTCGACAGCGAGCAGAACGGTCGGCTCGACCTGACCCCAGCGGTCGATGACGGAGCGGGCGCCGAACTCCGGGGCGCACGACGACCAGACGGCACCGAGGGACGCCGTGG
>JBFJMP010000566.1:0-1663 GCA_041633895.1 Nitriliruptoraceae bacterium | reverse complement strand
ATGGACGGGCGACCTGTCCTACGTCCAGATCGCGGTGTTCTCGCGCGGCTCGGCTGCCGCCACCCGCGCCAACGTCGAGGAGGGCGCCCCGACCGCCGTCGAGGGGTTCGACGACGCGGCGATGTACGACGTCCAGTCGGCCACACCGCCGTCAGGCATCGAGATCGACGGCGTCATGCACTGGTCGAACTTCGTCAACCTGGTGGTCGCCGTGGGGGATCGACAGCTGAACATCCACGTGCAGGGCAACCTGGTGGTGGACGCGGGTGTCGACGGGCTCCTGGCGCGCCTGCAGGGCCTCGTCGGCCTGCTGCGCGAGAAGATGACCTGAGCGCGCGGGTCGCTACTTGTAGTTCGTGAAGCGCAGCGGGGCGTCGTAGTCCTGCGCCTTGACCATGGCCTGGATCTCCTGCAGGTCATCGCGCTTCTTGCCGACCACGCGGACCTTGTCGCCCATGTTGGTGGGCGTGACCTTCAGCTTCGTCGCCTTGATGTCCTTGACGATCTGCTTGGCCAGGTCCTGTGGCAGCGTGGTCGTGAGGCCGATGTCGATGCGTGAACGCGCCCCACCGACCTCGCGCGGGTCGCCGACGTCGAGCGCCTTCAGCGACACCTTGCGCTTGACGCACTTGTCCTTGAGCACGTCGAGGGCGGCGCGGGCGCGGTCCTCGGACGCGGACACGATCGTGATGCCCTCGTCGCCGGCCCACTCGATCACCGTGTCGGTGCCCTTGAAGTCCCAGCGCTGGACGACCTCCTTGGTCGCCTGGTTGATCGCGTTGTCGACCTCCTGGCGGTCGACCCCGGCCTCGATGTCGAAACTCGAATCAGCCATGCGTGTGCTCCAGCGTGCGGTTCCACAGGGTGGTCGAGCCTACTGATCCGCGTGTCACACCGACTGCGCACCATGGGGGGCGTGGGGCGGAACCACACCTGACCGGCGTCGCCGGTCCAGAACCGCGAGCAGAACCATGACGTTGCTGCGCCTCGCCCCGCTCCATGATCGGGACGTCCCCGATCCGGCGATCGGCCCTGCCGAACCCGACCCGCCGGTCCGGCTGACCACTGCCCCGCGCCCCACCCCCGAACAGTTGCGGCTGTTCACCCACCTGCCCGCCGAGGTGCCCGACCCGCCGGGGCCGACGCGCATCCGCCGTCGCAACCCGCGCCTGCAGGGCGAGATCGGACTCAGCGACGCGATCGGCTTCTTCGGTCGTCGGGGCTTCACCGTGTCGGTGCCCCTCGCCGACAACCAGGCCTACGACCTGCTCGTCGAACGCGAGGGCCTCGTCTGCCGCGTCCAGGTCAAGACCTCGACGCGACGCTCACCGGGCGGTCGCTGGCTGGCCCAGTTGGCCACGCGGGGCGGCAATCGCAGTGGCCACACGCGGAAGCTCTTCGATCCGGCGATCGTGGACCTCGTGTTCATCCTGACGGACGACGGTGCCCGGTGGGTCATCCCGTCCATCGACATCGAGGCGCGTACGACGCTCACGCTCTCGCCGCGCTACGACGGCTGCCGGGTCCTCGTGCCGTGACGCACGACCCGCGGCGCCGCAGTTGGCGTCATCGCCCGGTGTCAGTACGCTCGCGGCCTCCCGGAGGGATGCCCGAGTGGCCAAAGGGAACGCGCTGTAAACGCGTCGGCTATGCCTTCGCAGGT
>JBFJMP010000565.1:0-1668 GCA_041633895.1 Nitriliruptoraceae bacterium | reverse complement strand
GCGACCTCGGCGATCACCCGACGCCAGACCTCGGGGTCCCGCACCACGCCGCCCTTGCCCACCTCGCCGCGCCCGGCCTCGAACTGGGGCTTGACGAGCACCACGGCCTCGGCGTCGGGGGCGGCCAGCGACCGCAGGGTCGCCAGGACCAGCGCGAGCGAGATGAAGGACACGTCACACACCACGAGGTCCGGCGCCGGCGCCGGCACGTCGGCCGGCACGACATCGCGGATGTTGGTGCGCTCGCGCACGTCGACTCGGGGGTCCCGGCGCAGGCGCTCGTGGACCTGCCCGTACCCGACGTCGTAGGCCACGACGAACGCCGCACCGTTCTGCAGCAGGCAGTCCGTGAACCCGCCGGTGGACACACCCGCGTCCAGCGCCCGACGGCCCGTGACGTCGATCCCGAAGTGGGCGAGCGCGTGGGCGAGTTTCTCGCCGCCCCGTGACACGAACCGTCGGGGCGGGGCCGACACGGCCACCTGCTGCGCTGCGGCCACCTGCGTCGCGGCCTTCGTGGCCGGTGCGCCGTCAACGGTCACGAGGCCGGCGGCGATGGCCTCCTGTGCCTCCTGACGCGAGGTCACCAGGCGGCGACGCACCAGCTCGGCATCGAGGCGGCGACGTGGTGTGGCCACGACCGGCCCCTCAGAGGTCTTCGAGCTGGTTCAACTCGGCCACGAGCGCCGCGTTGAGGGAGTCGAAGGCCCCCGGCCGCTCGTCCAACGGCAACTCGGCGATGCGCGCCGCCCGGTCCAGCAACGGGTCCGAGGCGATCGCCCCCTCGACCACGATCGGGCCGTCGGTGACCGCTGCGTCGTCGTCCGGCTCCGCGTCGAGGTCGGCGGCGGCGTCGAGTACGACGTCCACGGCGTCGAGGACGTGGTCGACGTCATCGGGGTTCGTCGCGGCGCCGACATCGCCGTCGACCGCGCGGAGATGACGTTCAGTCATCCACGTACCTCCTGCTGGAGCTGCCCGAGTTCGCGCTTGAGGTCCGCGACCTGACGCCGCAGTCCCGTCACCTCGTCGTCGGTTGCAAGGCCCATCGTCCGGATCACGCGCTGGACCTCGGAGGTGACGAGCGTGGTGAGGAGCTGACGGTTCTGACGGGACCGTTCGAGCAGGTCGGTGACGACGTCGCCGACCTGGTCGGTCGCGACCTCGCCGCGCTGTGCCAGCTGGCGTGCGAGGCGTTCGGCACTGGATCGCGTCAGGGCACTCATGCCACTGACCGCCTCCACGTACCGTCCCAGGCTGCTGTCCACGATGGCGATGCCCGTCTGCACGAACGGCCTCCTCAGTCCTCGCGCATGCTATCGGCGCCCCCGCCCCGAACCCGGTACCGCAGCAGCAGGTCACCTTCGTGGTGGCGCACGGCCACCAGGTCGAGGGCCACCGGGAACCCGGATGCCGACGTGGCCGCGACGATCCGACCGGCCGCGCCGCCGGCAACCGTCGGTGCGAGCGTCAGGAACAACTCGTCGACGAGGCCCGCCCCCAGCAGTTCCGCGTTCAGCCGCGGCCCGCCTTCCACCAGCACCCGCGGTCCGCAGCGCGCGCGGAGGGCGTTGAGTGCGGCGCGCAGATCCACCGATCCCGCCCCCGCGACGATCACCTCGGCCCCGAGGTCCTCGAGTCGCGTCCGTGCATCCGCCGGGGCGTCGG
>JBFJMP010000564.1:0-1675 GCA_041633895.1 Nitriliruptoraceae bacterium | reverse complement strand
GTCGGCCGAGCGGTCATCCGGATCTGGCCCGTCGATCGCTTCGGCAGCATCGAGGGTGACGGCGACGACTTCGGTGACGGCGAGGGCGGGGCGCTGCCGGCTGCGATGGGCCTGGCCCCGGTCGTCGGGTTCGTCGTGCGGAAGCGCGCAGCCTGAGTCGGTGCGGAAGCGCGCAGCCTGAGTCGGTGCGGAAGCGCGCAGCCTGAGTCGTGCGGAAGCGCGCAGCCTGAGTCGGTGCGGAAGCGCGCAGCCTGACTCAGTGGTCGTCGAACAGCGTGGGCGTGACGAGCTTCGCGATCGGCGCCCACGAATGCCGGTGCAGGTCACAGGGGCCGTGCTCGGCCAGTGCTGAGCGGTGGCTGGGGCTCGGGTAGCCCTTGTTCGACGCGAAGTCGTAGACCGGGTGCTCGTCGGCCGCTGCGGCCATCATGGTGTCGCGCGTGACCTTGGCGACGATCGAGGCCGCCGCGATGGACGCCGAGTGGGCGTCACCGTGGACCACCCGCTCGTTGTGCGTCCCGTAGCCCGCGAGGAAGTCCCAGTTGCCGTCGAGCAGGACCACGTCGGGGCGGATCTCCAGGGCGTCGACGGCGCGGCGTGCGGCCGCCTGCATGGCGGGGCTCATCCCGATCTCGTCGATCTCGTCGTTGCTGGCGTGGCCGATGCCGATGGCCAACGCGAAGTCCTCGATGCGGGCGGCCAACTGCTCGCGACGGCGCTGGTCGAGCACCTTCGAGTCGCGCAGCTTGTACATCCGCCGGTCGGACGGCAGCACGACCGCCGCGTACGTGACCGGGCCCGCCCAAGCACCCCGGCCGACCTCGTCGATCCCGGCGACGACCTTGCCCTCGTCCCACCACGGTCGCTCGAGTCGCACGCCCGGCACGTCGGGCAGGCGCTTGGTGCGCCCCGACGCGGAGCGCTTCACGTTCTTGCGACGACTGACGGGCAGGCCCATGCCCCGACGGTAGTCGTAGTACCTTCCCCCTCGTCCACCCCCGCGTCCTGACGGACGTGGCCCGACGAGCCGGACCCGCATGAACCCCGACGAGATCGACGAGTACGAGGCGAACCTCGAACTGTCGCTGTACCGCGAGTACCGCGACATCGTGCGTACGTTCAGCCACGTCGTCGAGACCGAGCGGCGCTTCTACCTGACCAACGAGGTTCAGGTCATCCCGCACCACGAGGCCGGGGAGACGTGGTTCGAGCTGCTCCTCAAGGACGCCTGGGTGTGGGACATGTACCGCCCTGCACGGTTCATCAAGAACGTGCGCGTCATCACGTTCCGCGACGTCAACATCGAGGAACTGGCGCACGACGACCACGAGTTCCCGTCCTTCATGGAGCAGTGAGCCGATGGGCTTCAACGCGACCCGCCGCTACCGCGACGACAAGCGCAACGACGTCTGGCTGCTGATCAGCGGCATCGTCATCGTGCTGCTGCTCGTGCTGTGGGCCGTGGGCGTGATCTGACCACGTGCCGCCGGAGGCGGCGCGAAGGTCGGTGCGCGCCGATCGGTGAGTCGACCGCGCCGTCCTCTCGGGTTCCGCCGTCGGCCGCGCGTCGGGCGTGCCGAGCCCGATCGGTGGGTTGACCGCGCGGTCCTCCGGCGGGTTGTGCTGCGGCCTTGGTGGCCCGCGGCGCTGGCGGCCGCGCCGTGCGACGACGCGG
>JBFJMP010000563.1:0-1675 GCA_041633895.1 Nitriliruptoraceae bacterium | reverse complement strand
GACCGCCTCCGCATCGCCCGACCGGATGGCGCCGGCAAGCGCCCCGATCCCCGTGTCGGAGCCGAACCGGTGGGTCTGCGTCAGCGTCACCACGCGCTCGGCCAACCCACCACCCGCCGACCTCGTGTCGCGACCGGAGCCGACGACGTCGCCGAGCACCGTGCCCGCCTCGACGGACGCGAGCTGGTCGGGGTCGCCGACGAGCACGACGCGGGCATGCGGCGGGATCGCGTCCAGCAGTCGGGCAGCCAACGACACGGACGCCATCGACATCTCGTCGACCACAACGACGTCGTAGGGCAGCGGCCGGTCGCGGTCGTGCCAGAACCGGCTGGCGCTGCGACGTCCCAGCAACGCGTGCAGGGTGCGGCCGCGTTCGACGTCCGCGACGCGCGCCCGGACGTCGTCGTCGACGTCCATCGAGGCCAGGGCCGAACGCACGCCGTCGTCGAGGCGAGCTGCGGCCTTTCCCGTCGGGGCCGCCAAGGCGATGCGCAGCTGCGACCCGGCCCCGTGGGCCTGCGCAGCGAGGGCAGCGAGGATGCGCGCCACGGTCCACGTCTTGCCCGTGCCCGGTCCCCCGGCCACGACGGTCAGTCGCCCGCGGACGGCGGCCTCGGCGGCCCGGCGCTGCGGGTCGTCGTCCGGGGCGTCCGGGAACAGGCGCGTCAGGCAGTCGGCCAGCAACTCCTCGTCGACGTTCGCGGCGGCCACGCACCGTGCGGTCAGGTCCGTGGCGACCGCCTGCTCGTGGTCGCGGTAGCGCCGCAGGTACACACGGCGCCCCTCGACGAGAAGCGGGGTCACCCCGCCGTCGTCCGCGCTGGCCAGGGGGCTGGCCGCGATCGCGGCGAGCCAGGCCTCCGGCTCGGGCCACGACAGGTCCACGTCGTCGTCCGTCGGCGGCACGCCGAGGTCGACGTCGAGACAGGTGTGGCCGGCCCGGGGGGCGCGCGCGGCCATCGCGGTCGCCAGCAGCAGGTCCGGGTCGTCGACCCCGGCGAGACGACACAGGGTCACCGCGACGTGGACGTCCGACGGGTCCAGCACGCTCGCCTCGATCCACGGTGCCAGTGCCTCGGGGCACGACAGGACGATGTCGAGGGCGCTCATCGTCCCGCCTCCAGCAGGTCCGAGACGGCGACGATCGCCGCGGTCGACGGCCGCCACGCCATCACACCACAGGGTCGCCCATCCTCGGACGGGGCGTCCGGACCCACCATGCCGCGCACGAACAGGTAGCCGGCCGCGCCGAGGTGGCGGTCGGGGTCGTACCCGGCAAGGCGCCAGCGCAGGAAGCGGTGCAGCCCCACGAGGTAGAGGAGCGCCTGCAGCGGGTAGTGCGAGTGGGACATCGCCCCGACCAGCGCGTCCTGGCGGTAGTGCCACGCCGAGCCCGGCACGTCGCGGGAGAACAGGCGGTTCGACTTGTGGTCGATGACGTGGAAGACCGGGGCGCCGTCGGCGGCGCGTCGCCGCAGGACGAGGTCGATGCTGCCCGTCAGGTGGCCCCGGACCCGCCGCGCCAGGGTTCGGTCGCGCAACAGGTCGGGGTAGGCCGCAAAGGGATCATCTGCGGCCAGATGCGTCGCCAGGGCGTCCGCCACGGCGTCGAGCGTCAACGGCTGGCCGACCTGTGCGAGCGGCAGCTCGAACTCGAGCTCGTCGAGGCGGT
>JBFJMP010000562.1:0-1676 GCA_041633895.1 Nitriliruptoraceae bacterium | reverse complement strand
GCATGCCCGTCGTGGACCTCGATCGAGCGCACGGTCCCGATCTCTTCGATGATGCCCGTGAACACGTCAGGAGCCTTCAGTCGTCCGATCTCACCGCGATCTCCACGTCCGGGCCCAGCGCCAGTCGACGCACCAGGGGCCACGACGCCGTGGCGGCAAGGGGCGCAACGATACGCGCCACCCCGTCCGAGGCCGCCACTGACGGCGCCACGTGGCGCACGACCTCGTCCACGTGGCCCCCCGCGACCAGTGCCGCGGCCAGCGTGGCACCCGGCTCGGCGAACACGCGATCGAGGCCACGGTCGTGCAGCTCCGCGAGTGCCGCTGACAGGTCCAACGCCCCGCCGGAGTCTCGCCCCACGACCGCCACCTCACCACCGGCGGTGGTCACCTCCCGGATCCACGACGACGACCCGCCCGCCGTGATCACGAGCGCGCCCCGTGCCACGACGCGCGCCGTGGCGGGGATGCGCCCCCGCCCGTCGAGGACCACGGGGCGTGGTTGGCGTTGCGCAGGGACCATCCGCACATCCAGGCCGGGGTCGTCATCGAGCACCGTGCCGGAGCCGACGAGCACCGCATCGGCACGCGCCCGCAGGTGGTGGACGCGGCGACGGGCGACCTCACCGGTGATCCACCGCCCAGCGGGCGCCGTCAGCGCCCCGTCGACGGTCTGCGCGAGCTTCAGGACCACGTGGGGGCGCCCCTCCCCCGACGCCACGAGGAACGCCGCCAGCTGCCGGCGCACCCAGTCGTCGAGCACGCCGACGGTCACCTCGATGCCCGCTCGACGCAGCACGTCAGCGCCCCCGGCCGCCACCTCGTGAGGGTCCGGCAGCGCCACGACCACGCGGGCAATCCCGGCCTCGATCAGCGCCGACGTGCAGGCGGGCGTGCGACCCACATGGGCACAGGGCTCGAGGGTGACGTACGCGGTGGCACCCCTGGCCGCCTCACCGGCGTCCGCGAGTGCCTGTGGCTCGGCGTGTGCCCGGCCGGGCGGTTGGGTCCATCCCTGCCCGACCACGACACCGTCACGGACGATCACGCAGCCCACGTGCGGGTTGGGCCAGGCATGGGGACGCGCACGCTCGGCGAGCGCAATGGCACGGGCCATCACGTCCGCGTCCCGACCCACCGACGGTTCCACGGTGCCTACGACGGCCCGACGCGACGGTCCACGGCGTAGTTGGACCCGCCGTCCATGGCCTGGACCTTCGCGAACGTCTTCATCTCGTTGGCGACGGTCACGGCCTCCTCGGGGTGGCTGAACCCACGTGCGGGCGACGGGGCGACGCCGATCGAAACGGCCACGAGCGGGTAGGTCCGTTCGTTGCTCTGACGGTCGGGCACCACGATGTGTCCCGCAGCGGCGGCGGTGGCGTCGTACAGCGCGGGCACGGCGGCGTCGAAGTCGGTGCAGATCCGCCGCGCCATCGGCTCCCACAGGTCGCCCGCGGTGAGCACGACGAAGTCGTCGCCCCCCACGTGGCCGACGAACGTCTCGGGGCCGCCGAGGTCTCGCGCGATGGACACGACCAGCTCCGCGAAGGTGCGGATGACGTCGTCGCCACGACTGAAGCCGTAGTGGTCGTTGTACGCCTTGAAGTTGTTGAGGTCGCAGTGCATGAGGGCGAACGGCTCGTCACCGGCCGCGCGGCGCGCCAGTTCCCGTT
>JBFJMP010000561.1:0-1678 GCA_041633895.1 Nitriliruptoraceae bacterium | reverse complement strand
AGGGCTGCGAGCGCCTCGGCCTGCACGAGGTCGTGGTGTCCCCGCGCATGCCGACCGATGGCTACGAGTCGATGATGCGTCGCTACGCCGAGATCGTCGGCCTGACCCCGCGTCCCGTGTCCCCATGACCGACGTCGTCGACGTGGCGACGGGGTTCCTCGCGGACCTCGACCGCAACGACATGGCTGCGGTGGGCACCTGGTTCGCCCCCGGCGCCACGTGGTGGGTCGACACCGGGCGCGACCGCGCGGCCGGCGTCGTCGGTCACGACCCCGGCGACGACCGACCGTGGCCCCTGCACGGGACCATGACGGCGGCCGAGAAGGTGCCCCTGCTGCACGGCGTGCCGTCGCGCTATCCGGACGGCCTGCGCCAACGCGCCTGGCAGGCCTTCGGTGACGACCGGACCGCCGTGGTCGAGGTGGACGGCGACGGGAGGCACGTCGACGGACACCACTACGCCAACCGGTACGCGTTCGTCGTGGACGTCGCCGGCGGGATGGTCACCGGGGTTCGCGAGTACCTCGACACGCTGCACGCCGCGGACGTGTTCGCCGGACGCGGACTGGACCGGCGCTCCGAGGCCGTCGTCGACGTGCCACCGACTCCGGTCGCCAGCACGGACGGTGGGCGCCGGGCCCTGGCGCTGGTCGCGGCCGTCAGCGCCGGCGACCTCGACGGGGTCGCCGACGTCTTCACCGACGACGCGACATGGTGGACCGACGGCGGCACCGACCGCGCCGCCGGCGCCCGCACCCCCGCGACCTCGTTCCGCCACCCCTTCCACGGCTGCATCCCGATCGCCGACAAGCTCGCGGGCATGGCCGGGATCACGTCTGCCTTCCCGGACGGCCTCACCATCCATCCGGTCCGGCTGGTCGAGGACGGCGATCACGTGGCCGTCGAGGTGGTCGGTGATGCCCGCCACCGCAACGGCCGCCGCTACCAGAACCGCTACGCGTTCGTGCTCGACATCCGGGACGGTCAGGTCGCCGCGCTGCGCGAGTACGCCGACACGCTCCACATCGCCGACGTCTTCGGGATCCCCGTCCCGGCCTGACCTGCTCCGCCCGACCTGCCCGACCCCGCCCCGCACGCAACCGACACCCGCAGGTGATCATGTCCATCCTTGCCATCCCCGAGGAACTCCTCGCCCTCCGCGACAGCGTCCGCTCGTTCGTGGACCGCGAGGCCAAGCCGTTCGACGACGCCCACCAGGAGGAGCTGCTCGAGTACGGGCGCATCGACTCGGCCACCGCGTTGCAGGTCCGGCGCGAGCTGCGCAAGCGCTCGGTCGCGGCTGGCTTCTACGCGATGCACATGCCCGAGGAGGTCGGCGGCGCCAACGTGTCCGCGCTGGGCATGGCCCTGTGCCAGGAGGCCGTCGCCGCCAGTGGGTCGTACTTCGCCGAGCATGGTGGTGTTTGCCGGGCTGCTAAGATTTGGACCGTTTGGTGCTCGCGCCGGCAAACATGCCGGCGCAGTTAAACGGGAAGCAGGAGGACGCGGCGCACCAGTGTCGTCGGCCAGCCTGCGCTGCCCCCGCAACGGTCAGCGGACGAAGCATGTCGGTTTCGATGCTTCATCTCATGCGTTCGAACCACTGGAGCGATTTGCTCTGGGAAGGTCGCAGGATTCAGTCCGCCAGCCCGGATACCGGCCAACAAGCGGCAGTCCT
>JBFJMP010000560.1:0-1683 GCA_041633895.1 Nitriliruptoraceae bacterium | reverse complement strand
GCGTCGATGCGGAGGTGGTCGCCTCCTTGGCCGACCGGTTCCAGGCCGACCTGACCCGCAAGGTCGGTGACTACTCGACGGGCAACCGCCAGAAGATCGGGCTGATCCAGGCGTTCATGAACGAGCCCGACCTGCTGATCCTCGACGAACCCAACACCGGCCTCGACCCGCTGATGCAGCAGGAGTTCCACGCACTGGTCGAGGAGGTGCGCGCGGCGGGGCGGACGGTGTTCCTGTCGAGCCACACCCTGTCCGAGGTGGAACGCGTCGCCGACCGCGTCGGCATCATCCGCAAGGGACGGCTCGTGGTGGTCGAACGCGTGGACGTGTTGAAGGCGAAGGCGATCCGGCGCCTCGACCTGACGTTCGCCGACAACGTGCCAGCCACGCTGTTCGACGGCGTCGCCGGGATACGTGAGGTCCATGTCGACCGGAGCCAGGCCCGCGTGTCGTACGAGGGCAGCGTCAACGACCTGCTGCGCGCTGCGCTGGCCCACGAGGTCGTCAGCCTCAACAGCCGGGAGGCGGACCTCGAGGAGATCTTCCTCACCTACTACCGCGACCCGGAGCGCGAGGAGGTGCGTGTCCATGCGGGCTGAGATCGTGGCCCACGACCTCCAGCGGCGGTTGAGTTCGATCGTGGTCGCCGGCGCGTCCCTGGCCGTCCTGGCGATGTTCGGGCTGTCGATCTACGGCAGCTTCGCGGACACGGCGGCAAGCCTCGTCGACAGCTTCCCCGAGGCGCTGCGGGCCCTGTACGGCGCCGACCTCGACGTGCCCGGCGGCATCTTCACCGCGGAGTACCTGAACCTCATCGCCCCGTTCGTGGTCATCGGCGTCGCCGTCGGGTTCGGGGCGCGGACGATCGCGGGTGAGGAACGCGAGGGCACGCTCTCGCTGTTGCTCGCCTCGCCGGTCAGTCGGACGCAGGTCGTGCTGTCCAAGGCCGTGGTGCTGGTCGCGATCGTGCTGGGCGTCAGCACGTTGACGTGGGCGGGCCTGCTCGGGTCGGGCCTGTTGACCGAGGTGGACCTGCCACCGGGCGACGTGCTCGCGGCCACGGTCCACCTCGTCACGCTGGGCCTGGCCGTCGGGATGTGGTCGCTCGCCCTGTCGGCGGCGACCGGGCGCCAGGGCGTGGCGGTCGGAGTCCCGGTCGGCGTGTCGGTGGCGTCGTGGCTGGGGGTGTCGCTGCTCCCGTTGATCGACGTGACGGGCCCCGTCCGGTTGCTGCCCTGGCACTACTACAACGGCTCGGAGCCGATCCTCAACGGCGTCGACATCGGCCACGTGCTCGTGCTGGTCGTGCTGGCGGCCGTGGGACTGGGCGTTGCCGTGTGGGGCATCGAGCACCGCGACCTGAAGGGCTGACCATGGCGGCGACGGATGTGGGTGCGCGGCCCGGGCGGTCGGGGGCGATCCTCGCGCGGTCGATCGTCGAGCGACGACGGTTCGCGCTGCTGGTCGGTGGCGGCGTCGGGGCGTTCGGGTTCCTGTTCAGCCTGATGTACGAGTCGATGCGCGAGTCGCTGGCCGAGCTGACCGCGGGCCTGCCCGACGCGATCCTGGCGATGATCGGCGACGCCGACATGGCGTCGGCAACGGGGTGGCTCAACGGCGAGCTGTACTCGCTCACGGCGCCCGGGGCCGTGCTGGTCGTGGCGGTCCTCGTGGCGGGGCAGG
>JBFJMP010000559.1:0-1683 GCA_041633895.1 Nitriliruptoraceae bacterium | reverse complement strand
GGTGCCGACGAGGACCGCACGATCAGCGTCAACGACGCGGCATGGGACGCGGGCGTGTTCGTCCACGTCCCGGCCGAGGTCGAGGCGCCGGGTCCGATCGGCATCCACCTGCACGTGACGCGCCCCGGCGCCCACCTGCCGCGCATCCTGGTGGTCCTCGACCACCACGCTCGCGCCGTCGTCGAACTCCAGCACAGCTCCGGTGACCTGTCGGCCTTCCCGGCCGCCACCGACGCCAAGACGCCGGCTCTGGTCGACGAGGTCGTCGAGGCGATCGTGGGCGACGCTGCCCACCTCGACTTCGTCACGCTCGACGAGCACGGCGAGGACGTCACCTTCCTGGCGCTGCAGAAGGCGGCCGTCCAGCGCGACGCCACCGTCCGGCACATGTCGGTCAACATCGGCGGCCGCACGACGCGCCTGCGTCCCGAGTTCGACCTCGTGGGCCCGGGCTCGTCCTGCTACCCGAGCGGCATCTACTTCGCCGACGAGGGCCAGCACTTCGACGTCCAGCCCTACATCCGACACATCGCCCCGCGGGCGACGTCGGACGTGCTCTACAAGGGCGCCCTGCAGGGCAACAGTCGCACGGTCTTCCGCGGCAACGTCCTGGTCGAGAAGGACGCCGTCGGCACGAACACCAACGAGACGAACCGCAACCTGATCCTCACGGACGGGGCGCGGGCCGACTCGACGCCGTTCCTCGAGATCTTCTGCTCGGACATCACGGCGAGCCACGGTTCGGCCACCGGCCAGATCGACGCCAGCCAGCTCTTCTACCTCGAAGCGCGTGGCATCCCGCGCGAACAGGCCCTGCGCCTGATCGTGCTCGGGTTCTTCCGCGAGGTGCTCGAGTCGTTCGGCATCCAGCGCCTCGAGGACCGCGCCATGGCGCACCTCGAGCGCGAGATCGAGTCCACGGACCTGGCCCGCATCGCCACGACCACGGCGACGCCGCTCGCCTCCGACGACCTCATCTGAGCTCGTCCGCACCCGACCACATCGTTTCACGACCGCACAGGACCACTGACATGGCAGACCTCGAGATCCGCGACCTCACCGTCGACGTCGCGGGCAAGACCATCCTCAACGGCGTCACCCTCGACCTCGAGAAGGGCAAGACGCTGGCGCTCATGGGGCCCAACGGCTCCGGCAAGTCGACGCTGGCCTACGCCATCGCCGGCCACCCCGCCTACGACGTCACGGGCGGCTCGATCATCTTCAAGGGTGAGGACATCACCGAGTGGACGCCCGACGAGCGCGCCCGCGCCGGCGTGTTCCTCGCGATGCAGTACCCCGTCGAGGTGCCGGGCGTGTCCGTCACCAACTTCCTGCGCACCGCGGTCAACGCGCGGCGCGGCGAGGACCAGCCGGTCCGCGCCTTCATGCAGGAGCTGAAGTCCCAGATGGCCGACCTGCAGGTGGACGAGAAGTTCCTCCAGCGCTCGGTCAACGAGGGCTTCTCCGGTGGTGAGAAGAAGCGCTTCGAGATCCTCCAGATGGCGATGCTCAAGCCCGAGCTGGCCGTGCTCGACGAGACCGACTCCGGCCTCGACGTCGACGCGCTCAAGATCGTGTCGGAGGGCGTCAACCGCCTGTCCGGTCCCGACCTCGGCACCCTGATCATCACCCACTACACGCGCATCCTGCGCTACATCCGCCCCGACGAGGTGCACGTCATGT
>JBFJMP010000558.1:0-1686 GCA_041633895.1 Nitriliruptoraceae bacterium | reverse complement strand
TGCCCGTAGCGGGCCTCGCGCTCCTCGAGCTGCACGTCGGAGCGGGTCCGCACCAGCGTCTCCGCCGCGTCGGCATCCCAGATCCCCTGCGCCGACCGATCGACGATCATCCCGGCCGCCAGGGTCGCGTTGGTCATCCGGTCGATCAGGATGAACGCGCCCGTGGTCCGGTTCGAGCCATAGGGATCGAAGAGCAGCAACTCCTCGGCCGACACCGTGACGCGACCGATCTCGTTGAGCTCGAGGGTCGCCGCCGGCCCGGTCTCGAGCGAGTTGATGTCGACGAGGTGGTGCAGGTCGGTGACCATGCCCGTCGTCGTCTTCGTCGCCTGGCGGATCAGGTACTGCTTGCCGGGCACCATCGGCTCGCCGGACATCCACACGATGTCGGCGTCGACGTCGTGGCCGCGCTGGGGCCGGTTGTCGGGATGCACGATCATGTCGCCCCGCGACACGTCGACCTCGTCGGCCAGCGTCAGCGTGACAGCCTGGCCGACGAACGCCTCGTCGAGGTCGCCGTCGTACGTGACGATGCGGTCGACCGTGGACCGCGTGCCCGACGGCAGGACCATGACCTCGTCGCCCGGCTTCACGACGCCCGAGGCGATCGTGCCGGCGAAGCCACGGAAGGTGAGGTCGGGGCGGACCACCAACTGGACGGGCATGCGGAAGTCGTCGAAGTTGCGGTCGGCGTCGACGGCCACGGTCTCGAGGTGCTGGAGCATCGGCGGGCCGTCGTACCACGGCATGTTCTCGGACGGGTCGACGACGTTGTCGCCGAGCAGCGCCGACACCGGCAGCACGTAGGGGTGCGTGATCCCGAGCGAGTGGGCGAACGCGGTGTACTCGTCGCGGAGTTCCTCGTAGCGCTCCTGCGACCAGTCGACGAGGTCCATCTTGTTGACCGCGACGACGACGTGCTTGATGCCCAGCAGCGACACGATGAACGAGTGCCGACGCGTCTGGGCGACGACGCCGTGGCGGGCGTCGATCAGCAGGACCGCGAGGTCACAGGTGGACGCGCCGGTGGCCATGTTCCGCGTGTACTGCTCGTGGCCCGGCGTGTCCGCGATGATGAACTTGCGACGCGCGGTCGAGAAGTAGCGGTAGGCCACGTCGATCGTGATGCCCTGCTCGCGCTCGGCCTTCAGGCCGTCCATGAGCAGCGCGAGGTCGAGCCCGCCGCCGGTCGACCCCTGCGTCGTCGAGTCCGCCTCGACCGACGCCAACTGGTCCTCGTAGATCATGTGGGCGTCGTGGAGCAGGCGCCCGATGAGGGTCGACTTGCCGTCGTCAACCGAGCCACACGTCAGGAAGCGCAGCAGGTCCTTCTGCTCGTGCTCCGCGAGGTAGGCCTCGATGTCGGTCGCGATGAGTTCCGACTGGTGGCTCATCAGATCAGGTCCTTGACGTCAGTGTGGTCGATCATGGCGTCGCCTCGACCGGGAAGCCCATGGACGCCACGTAGGCGACGTCCTCGGCAGGAAAGTCGGTGAGGGGAACGTCGCGGTGCCGGCCGCGCGTGTCGGGCGACGCCGGCAGCGCCGCCAACTCGGTGAGCAGGTCGTCGTCCGCTGGCAGCTGGGCGAAGTCGAGCAGCTCGGCGATGACCTCCCGCGGGCGGTCCAGCAGTTCGTCGAGTCGGAGGACGTGCACCCGGTCGGCGTGGGCGGCCACGGCATCCAT
>JBFJMP010000557.1:0-1691 GCA_041633895.1 Nitriliruptoraceae bacterium | reverse complement strand
GTTGCGGCCGGGGCGAACGGGCAGCCGCCGATCCCACCGATGCTCGAGTCGATGATGCGGACGCCCGCGTCCACGGCCGCGTACGCGTTGGCGATGCCGGTGTGCCGTGTGTCGTGGAGGTGGATGCGCAGCGGGACCTCGCCGGACACCTCGCGAGCGGCCGCCACGCGCTGGTGGATGTCGGTCGGGACGGCCACGCCGATGGTGTCCGCCAGTGCGATCTCGTCGGCGCCTGCGCGGACCGACCGCTCGACGATCTCGACCACGCGCTCGACCGGGACCTCGCCCTCGAACGGGCACCCGAACGACGTGGCGATGGTCACCGACGCCGGGAGGCCGGCGGCGTGGATGGTCGCGGCGAGCTCCTCGAACGTCTCCATGGACTCCATCGTGCCGACGCCCTGGTTGCGCCGGTTGAACGTGTCGGAGGCCACGACGACGAAGTTCACCTCGTCGCACCCGGCGTCGATCGCGCGCTGCACGCCCCGGTCGTTGAGTGCCAGCCCGATGTAGCTGACGTCGTCACGACGGGGCACGCGCGCCATGACCGCGTCGGCGTCGGCCATCTGGGGCACGCGCTTCGGGTTCACGAACGACGTCGCCTCGATGCGCCGCGCCCCGGCCGCGATCGCACGCTCGATGAGCGTGACCTTGTCGTCGGTCGAGAAGAGGACGTCCTCGTTCTGCAGGCCGTCGCGTGGCGAGACCTCGACGATCTCGACGGTGGTCACTGATGAGCCCATCGGTGTGCTCCTGTGTACATGAAGCGCGTCACTCGCACGTGAGTGCCGCAGCGAGGTCCGCAGTCGAGGACGAATGTATACAATCGTGGGAGGTCTGGCCGGGGTTCGGCCCCGGGAGCCGACCGCCGTCGACGTCCAAGGATCCGCACGTGTCCGTACGAGTCGCCGCCGTGCAGTTCGCCATCGGCACCGATCGGGAGGCGAACCTCGACACCTGCCGGCGAATGATCGACGCGGCAGCCGGCGAGGGCGCGGAACTGGTGGTCCTGCCGGAGTTCTGCAACTTCCCGTCCTGGTACGACGACGACGAGCATGCCCGATCCGTGGCCGTCCGTGCCGGCGATGCGTGGCTCGGTGGCATCGCCGAGCGCGCGGCCGCCCACGGCGTGTTCGTCATGGTCAACGCGACGCGGGTCGACGACGACGGCACGGTGTACGGCGCGAACTTCCTGTACGCCCCGGACGGGTCGCTGGCCGGCATGACGGACAAGCAGGTGCTGATGGGTGGCGAGAGCCTCCACATCACCCCGTCGGCCCGCCTCACCCCGTTGATCCAGACCCCGTTCGCGCCGGTCGGCCTGTACTCGTGCATGGACGGGGTGATCAACGAGACGCCCCGCGTGCTGTCGCTGCGGGGCGCGAAGGTCCTGTGCAACTCCCTCAACTCGTTCGCTGCGGACGAGGCGACGCTCCACATCCCGGTCCGAGCCGCCGAGAACCGCGTGTTCGTCGTGGCGGCCAACAAGGTCGGACCCCTGGTCCCCGAGCACGCGGCGATGGAGGTGGCCGACAAGCTCGGCATCCCCGTCACGGCCCTCGAAGGGGCGGGGGAGAGCCAGGTCGTCGCCCCGGACGGCACGGTCCTGGCCATGGGACCGAAGACCGGGGAGGCGGTCGTGGTCGCCGACATCGACCCCGCGAAGGCCGAGGACAAGCGCCGCCCCGACG
>JBFJMP010000556.1:0-1694 GCA_041633895.1 Nitriliruptoraceae bacterium | reverse complement strand
GGTCGTTCGACATCAACCTCAACCTCCGGTTCGCACCGTCGCGCGACCTCGCCGCCGCAGAGGCCGAACTGCGCAGCATGGTCGCGACCGTCGCGGCCGACACCGACGCCGGTGAGGTGCTCGTCGAGATCACGGACACGGCGCCGCCCGCCCATCCCCACGCCACCACCCCGGCGGTGGCCGCGTTCGTCGCGGCGACCGGGGCGCCGGTCGCCGCAAAGCAGGCGTGGACCGACGTGGCGCGCTTCGGCCAGATCGGGGTCCCCGCCCTCAACTACGGCCCGGGCCGCACCGACCAGGCACACCAGCGCGGCGAGTACGTCGAGGTGGCCGCGTTGGCGACGGCGTACGACCGCCTCGTGGCCTTCATCGGCACCCCCGCCACGTCGTGAGACAGATACCGCTGATCGGTATCATCTGCGGCTGACCGACGAGGGGGAGCCCGTGGGGCGCCGAGTGTTCGTGGCCGTGCTCGCAGCATTGGTGGTGCTCGCACCAACCGCCGCCGTCGCCGAGGACGGGCCGTTCATCCCCACGACGGACTTCCTGCCCCCGATCGCCCCCGACGGTCCCGGCGTCGACCGCGCCGAGGAGTGCGGTGACGACGGCCTCGTCTGCGTCCGGTGGGTGGAGCAGGAGCTCGCGCGGTGGGAGTCCTACTTCGGCTGCGACCACCGCGCGGTGTTCCCGACGGTCTACCGGCTGCTGACCCGCGAGACGCGCCTGGTGCTCGAGGACGACCCGTCGTTCTTCGACGACCCGGCGGGGCTGGGCTACGAGGCCCTGAAGTTCTACGAGCTCTACCTCGAGATGATCACCGCCCACCTCGCCGGCGAGGAGATCCCGCCGGCGTGGCAGACCGCGATGGACGCCGCCAACGAGGGTGACTACACGGCGGGCCACGACATGCTGCTGGCGATCAACGCGCACGTGCAGCGGGACATGCCGTTCGCCGTCTCCGCCGCCGGCCTCAACATCCCCGACGGCAGTTCGCGCAAGGCGGACCACGATCGGTTCAACCAGGTCCTCAACATGTCCTACGACACGATCGTCGCCGAGATGGGGCGCCGCTACGACCCCTTCATGACCACGGTCGACGAGGTCGGGGGCCTGGTCGACAACGTCGGGGCGCAGCAGTTGGTCGCGCTGTGGCGCGAGGGCGTGTGGCGCAACGCGGAACAGGTCACCACGACCGCCGACACCCCGCTGTTCGACCTGTCGGTGCGCATGATCGAGACGCAGGCCGACACGACGGCCCAGCTCATGACGGTCGGCGAACTGCCGGGGCGCCGTGCGCTGCGTGACGCCCACTGCGCTGCTGCCCTGGCCGCCGAGGCCGAGGAGGCCGAGGAGGCCAACGGGGCGCCGGAGGCCACCGAGGAGCCCACGTCGGTGCCTGAGGCGACGCCCGACCCCGCTGCCGCTCCTTCCGAGGAGGGCACGGACACCGCGGCTGACGCCGGCAGCCTGCCCGCGACGGGCGCCGGCAGCGCCCTCGCCTCGCTGGCCCTGCTGGCGGGTGCACGGGTCACGAGTCGCCACGATCGGCGAGGCTGACACGCCCGTCCGACTACCGTCCCCCACGGATCGCATGTCAAGAGGGGGCCGGCGGTGGCAGTTGACGTGGCGACACCGACGGGCACGGTGACCTTCCTGTTCACGGATGTCGAGGGCTCCACCCGGCTCTGGGAGTC
>JBFJMP010000555.1:0-1694 GCA_041633895.1 Nitriliruptoraceae bacterium | reverse complement strand
TTACGACCTGCGGTTCGCCGACGAGTTCTGGGCGCTGGCCACCGACGTCGACTGCTACCTCGTCCCGGCGAACTGGCCCGAGGCGCGGCGCGAACACTGGATGTCGCTGCTCGTCGCCCGCGCGATCGAGAACCAGGCGTGGGTCGTGGGTGTGAACCGCGTCGGCTTCGGTCGCCGCCTGGACGGCAGCCCGCTGTCCTACTCGGGGGACTCGCTCGTCGTCGACCCCCTCGGCGAGGTCGTGGCTCGGGGCGGCACGACCGAGGCCAACGTCGCCGCGGACGTGACCAGCGAACGAGTCGCCGACGTGCGGAGCCGTTTCCCGTTCCTGCAGGACCGCCGCTGACCGGTCGTGCCGGCCCTCACTCGACGACGAGGCCCTGGAGATCCGGGTCCGGCGGCGGGGTCTGCAGGTCCATGCCCTCGAGCGTGTCGACGAGCAGTCGGGCGACGGCCACGTCCCGGACCCACTTGCGGTCGGCCGGCACGACGTACCAGGGCGCGTCGTCGGTCGAGGTCGCGGTGATCGCGTCGTCGTAGGCCCGCATGTAGTCGTCCCACTGCGCGCGGGTGTCGAGGTCCCCGAGGTTGAACTTCCAGTGCTTCTCGGGGGTGTCGATCCGCTCCTGCAGGCGTTCGCGCTGTTCGTCCTTGCTGATGTGCAGGAACACCTTGCGGATCACCGTGCCGTTCTCGGCGAGGTGGCGCTCGAAGTCACGGATCTGGCGCAGTCGCTGCTCGGCGACCTCCTCGCTGATCCAGCCGTTCACCCGCACGACGCCGACGTCCTCGTAGTGCGATCGGTTGAAGATCCCGATCGACCCGCGCCGCGGGCACACGGCATGGACGCGCCACAGGTAGTCGTGGTCGAGCTCGAGTTCGCTCGGCTTCTTGAACGACGCGACGCTGACGCCCTGCGGGTTGACCCCGGACATCACCCGACGGATCGTGCCGTCCTTGCCGGCGGTGTCCATGCCCTGGAGGACGAGCAGGACGGCCCGCTTGTCCTCGGCCCACAGTTCGCGCTGCAGGTCGTACATCCTCGCCATGAGGTCGTCGAGGAGCGCCCGGCCCTCGTCCTTGTCGTCGAGGCCGAGGTCGTCCCAGCTCGCCCGCTCGCCGAGGCGGGCGGGCTCACCGGGACGGACGCGCAGGTCGGCGATCAGGTTGTCGGACACCGTGGGTCCTGCCGGTCGGGATCGGCTGCACCCTAGGAGGACACCTCGTATGTGAGCGTGTGAACGCCACGGATCGTCGGGGTTGCCGCGTCCGCGTCCTGGACGTACAGCGTCCCCCACAGCCGCCCCGTGTCGGGGTCGAAGACGAACACGGTCTCCTCGTCGTTCGCGGGGTCGTGGGCCGCGAAGCCGACCCCGCTGCGGCCGAGGCCGTCGGTGACGGTCCCGCGGTAGGTCACGAAGCGCTCGCCCACCGTGCGCAGCACCTCGTAGGCGCGCAGGAGGAGTTCGGGGTCGGTCGGCCCGTGGCGCAGGCCGTCGTCGAGCCTGACCAGGGCGTAGGCCGCGTCGGGGCGTTCGGTGCTGCCGGGCTGCGGCTCGGCGGGCTGCCCGGCGAGGGCGACCGACTCCTCGAATGCATCGGCGTCGGCTTCGAGGGCGGGCAGCAGTCCGGCCAGCCAGTCGTCGTCGACCGGGGCGGGGACCGCCGCCAGGGCGGCGATGATCTCGTCGAGG
>JBFJMP010000554.1:0-1696 GCA_041633895.1 Nitriliruptoraceae bacterium | reverse complement strand
GGGTGCCCACCGACGTAGCGGGGGCCCACGTCGACACGGTCGGTGCCCAGGGCGGACGGGTCCTTCACCGAGGCGACGTCGGTCAGGACGACGTCGGAATCCAGCGCCGCAACGCCCTGCACCGTCCGGGCGACCGCCCCCGGCGGCACGGCCACGACCACGAGGTCGGCGCGTTCGACGAGGCCGGCGAGGTCCGACGCGGCCTCGATGCCAGCCTCAGCCGCGAGGCGCGCGTGGTCGGGGTTCGTGTCGAAGCCCACCACGTCGCGTTCGGTCGCGCGCAGGTCGAGGGCGAGGGACCCGCCGACGAGGCCGAGTCCGACGATGCCGACGGTCACGGTCGACCTCCGGCGAGGCGGTCGAGGTCAGCGAGGCTGGTGAGCAGGTTGCCGGCGATCTCGCGACCGACCACCTGCCCCCACACGCGCGACGACGCCGAGAAGGTGCCGAGGTACTTCACCGTCGACGCCACCTGGAGGATGTCACTGAGCGCGTCCTGCACCAACGGGTCCGTCGGGCTGCCCTCGAACTCGACGAGGAAGCCGTACATGCCGAGGTTGCCGGCCAGCGGACGGGAGTCGAACTTGCTGAGGTTGATCCCGCGTGACGACAGCGACGCGAGCGACTCGCTGAGCGTGCCCGGGCGGTTGAACCCCGGGACGAGGAAGATGAGCGTCTCGGGAGCTGCGACGTCGTCCAGCAGGCTCGTCGCGACGGCGACGTAGCGCGCGGTCGCCTCCCACCCGTTGGTCGTCGTCGGCAGGTCGACCTCGGCCCGAACGAGCAGCGACGTCGAGTCGAACACGATGTGGTCGACGACCTCGGCGTTCGAGCCGTCGACCGAGTCGTCGAAGCGCACGACCGCGACGTCGACCTCGCCGGACTCGACGGCACGCAGCGCATCGACCTCGGAGTCGGTCGCGACGACCTCGGCGTCGGGGGCCAGGACGCCCCGCGCCTGCTCGGCCAGGCGACCATCGTGCCGGGAGTAGGCTGCGCGCACCGTTGTGCCCCTCGTCGTGAGCGTCAGCAGGAGCCTATTCGTGGTCACGGTCAACCCGGCGGTCGAGGCGATCGGCTCGTACGCCCTCGAGGAACTCCGCCACCGCGTCGCCGCCCTCCGCGCGGCCGGGACGCGCCTGTGGGACTTCTCCATCGGCGACCCCGACGAGCCGACGCCCGCGTTCATCCGGTCGGCCCTGCAGGACGCGCTCGGGCCGGTCTCGCGCTACCCGACCACGTTCGGCCAGGCCGACCTGCGGCGCGCCATCGTCGGGTTCCTCGCACGGCGCCACCAGGTCGACGGCCTGGACCCTGACCTGCACGTCCTGCCGTCCGCGGGGTCCAAGGAGGCGATCTTCCACCTCCCGTTCTCGATCGTCGACCCGCACAGCGACAAGCGCCACGTCATCTGGGGCGACCCGGGCTATCCCGTGTACGGCCGCTCCGCGACCCTCAGCGGCGGCGTGTCCGACCCGGTGACGCTGACGGCCGACGACGGCTGGCGCCTCGACCTGACCGCGATGTCGGACGAGCGCCTGTCCCGGGCCTGCATCGCCTGGATCAACTACCCCCACAACCCGACGGGTGCCACGGTCGACGTCGCCTGGCTGCGCGACCAGATCGCCGTCGCGCGGGAACACGACATCCTGCTGGCCTCGGACGAGTGCTACCAGGAGGTCTGGTTCGACGAGCC
>JBFJMP010000553.1:0-1706 GCA_041633895.1 Nitriliruptoraceae bacterium | reverse complement strand
GAATGCGGCCAGGAGGACGTCGTCGGACACGAGCCCGTTCATCTGCGTGCCGGCGACGGCGCCGGCGATGCCGACTCCACCGAAGGCCAACCCGGCACCGATGCGGACGTCGCCGTCGCGCAGGTGCGGCACCAGGCCACCGGTCGCGCCGATCCCGACGACCACCAGCGAGGCGGTCGTCGCGGCCTGGGGGGACTGATGGCCGATGTACACGAGCGCGGGCACGGCCAGGATGGACCCACCCCCGCCCAGCATGCCGAGCACGCCACCGATGGCGAGCCCGACGACCAGCATCAGCACGATCTCGGCCACCCGGTCCTCCACTTCTCGTGACACCTCGCGCCGGATCTGGTCAGGTGGGAACAGGTCGCGGTGCCCGGACGTTCAGATGTCCGTACAATATATGTCCGTACAATATCTGGCAAGTGACCGCTCGCCGATGGAAGGCCCCGACATGATCGACATCGTCACCATCGAGACCCCCTCTCTCGGGGACCGCAGCTACGTCGTCCACGACGGGGACGTGGCGGTGGTCGTCGACCCCCAGCGCGACATCGACCGGGTGCTCGAACACCTCGACCGACTCGGCGTGCGCGCCACCCACATCTTCGAGACGCACGTCCACAACGACTACGTCTCGGGCGGCCCCGCCCTCGCGAAGGCGACCGGGGCGCGCCTCGTCATGCACGCCGACGACGACGTCTTCGCCGACCACGACGACATCCATCCCGGCGACGTCATCCGCACCGGCTCGATGCACGTCCGCGCCGAGAGCACGCCCGGCCACACCCCGACCCACCTCGCCTACGTGATCGGCCAGGACGGCCAGGACCTCGCCGTCATGACCGGCGGGTCGATGCTGTACGGCACGGTCGGCCGGACCGACCTCATCTCGGCCGCCCAGACCGAGCCGTTGACCCGCGCCCAGTACCGCTCCGTCAACCACCTCGGGGACAAGCTCGAGCCGACCGTCGACGTGCTGCCCACCCACGGCTTCGGCAGCTTCTGCGCCTCCTCGACCAGCGAGCCCGACTCGTCGCCCGAGCCCGAGACGGCACACGGTTCGACGACCATCGCCGACGAACGCGGGACCAACATCGCGTTCCGCCACGACGAGGACACCTTCGTCCGCACCCTGATCGCGGGCTACGACGTGTACCCCGAGTACTACCTCCACATGGCGCCCCGCAACCGCATCGGTGCCACCGCCCCGGACCTCGCCCCGCCCGTGACCGCCGACCCGGCCCAGATCGCCGCCCGCCTGGCCGCCGGCGAGTGGGTCGTCGACCTGCGCCCCCGCGACCAGTTCGCCGCCGACCACGTGACCGGGACCATCAACGTCGAACTGTCCGACAGCTTCGTCACCTACCTCGGTTGGGTGGCCCCGTGGAACAGCCCGTTGACCCTGATCGCCCCGACCGCGGACCAGGTGGCCGACGCACAACGGGACCTCGTGCGCATCGGGATCGAACGTCCGGCCGCTGCGGCCAGCGGCCCGCTCGACGACGTCGCGGGCATGCTCCCCCGAGGGTCGTTCCGCTTCACCGACTTCGCCGGGCTGGCCGCCGAGGTGGCCTCCGGACGACGGCCCGCGATCGTCGACGCACGGCGCCGCCTCGAATGGGACGAGAGCCACATCGAGGGGGCGATGCACGTGCCGCTGCACGACCTGGGCCGCCGCATGGACGACCTCCCCGAGGGTGAGG
>JBFJMP010000552.1:0-1706 GCA_041633895.1 Nitriliruptoraceae bacterium | reverse complement strand
TGGCGACCTCGACCTTGTCGAGGTCGCGGCGCAGCCGTTCGAGTCCGGTCGCGACCTCCGCGGCCGAGCCGTCGTCTCCCTCGTCCTGCGCGAGCTCGTTCAGCACCTCGAGGTCGTCGAGGCGCTCGGTCAGCGCATCGACGCGTTCGAGCTCGGACTTCAGGCGCGACAGCCGCGTGGTCACCGCGCGTGCGTGCTCGGTGTCGTTCCACAGGTCCGGGTGCCCGGCCTGCGCCTCGAGGTCCTCGAGCAGGTCGCGCTTGGTGTCGATGTCGAGGTAGCTGTGGATGTGCTCCACGCGGGCTCGCTGCTCGGCGAGCGCATCAGCGTGGTTGTCGGGCATGGCGGCAGACCTGAGCTCGGGACGACGTGGACCGATGATGCTACCGACGCATCAGGCCCGGCCTCGGTCGGGGGGTCGACACGCGCCGACGACTCCACCGGCGAGTTCCCCGAGGTGTTCCCCGTGGTGGTTCTGGGGAGAACAGGTGAGGCGGGTGCTCTCCCCTCCAGGAGCACCCGCCTCGTGAGCTGATTCCCGGACCGGATCGGGGCACGGCTCGAGGAGAAGTTTCGCCACGCGGCACATGATCCCTGCCGGGGCCTTTGTGATGTGCGATGTGCGCTCGGGGGTGTTCGCCCACCATGCGAGAATCGGCCCATGCGCCCGATACAGGTGGTTTCAGGCCTGCGATGAGGCCCCGAGGACCACCTCGAAGCTGCGGATCCTGCTGCCCTCGGCGGCCGGCTTCTGGCCGTCACTGCTCTGGGCGTGCCCCTGCTGGAAGGCGCGCGACTCGACCCACGCGTTGAAGGCCTCCTCGGTCTCCCAGCGGGTCACGACGAAGTACTCGTCGCTGTCGTCGGTCGGGCGCAGCAGTTCGAAGGACTCGAACCCGGGGGTCTTCTCGACCTCACCGGCACGCGCACCGAAGCGCTCCTCGAGGGTGTCCCGCATCGGAGCGGGGACGGTCAGGACGTTGATCTTGATGACGCTCACGGTGTGGCCTCGCTGTCGTGGTCTGGTCGTCGCGGGGCATCGGACGGTAGCGCCGTCACCTCCACGCACACCTCGTCGAACGGACGCCGTTCGAGTGCCGGGACGCGCGCAGCGACCGCGGGGCGCCCCACCGGGAACAGCAGTTCGGGTTCCTCGTGCTCCGGCCGCCCGAGCAGTTCCCGGAGGAACCCCATCGGGGACGGCGTGTGGGTCAGGGTCGTCAGGCCGATCTGGTGCAGGGCCGACACGAAGAAGCCTGCCGCGATCCCCACCGACTCCTTGGAGTAGTAGTTGCGCCGCCGCGTCCGTCCGTCCACCTCGTAGCGATGCCGGAACAGCACCACGAGCCACGGGGCGTCGGTCAGGTGGGGCTTGCGCCAGTCGGTCCCGAGGTGCGCGAGGGCGTCGAGCCACTCCCCCGGGGCGCGGTGGTCGTAGAAGGCGCGCTCCTCGGCCTCCGCCGCCTCACGGATGGCGGCACGGACGTCGGGGTCCCCGACGAGGACCCAGGTCCACGGCTGGAGGTTCGCACCCGACGGCGCCGAGGCAGCGATCCGGATCGCGTCCTCGACCACGGCGCGCGGCACCGGGTCAGGACGGAAGTGGCGCACGCTGCGGCGACGTTGCATCTCGGCGAGCAGGCCGGTCGCGCGCGCGGCCAGCTCGTCGTCCGTGCGCTCGACGTGGTCGAGGGGAACGGTCGCCG
>JBFJMP010000551.1:0-1712 GCA_041633895.1 Nitriliruptoraceae bacterium | reverse complement strand
GCATGCCGCCGATCGACGTGCTGGCGTGCCTGGCGACCGCGTACCAGCACCGCCACCGACGCGTCGTCGCCCGGGACGTGACCGCGCTGCTGTGGGAGCACGAGTCGAGCGCCCGAGTCGAGTAGCCTGCCGCGTTCCGGGCCCCGTGACCTACGGCGCCCGACGGACGCGACCGGGACGGGACCGTCGATGGCCTACGAAGTGCACCTCGATGTGTTCGAGGGGCCGTTCGACCTCCTGCTGCAGCTCATCGCGAAGCGCAAGCTGGATGTCACCGAGGTCGACCTCGCCGACATCACCGCCGACTTCCTCTCGACGCTGCAGGACATCGACAGCCTCGACCTCGAGACGGCCACCCGGTTCCTCGTGGTGGCCGCGACGCTGATCGAGCTCAAGGCAGCACGGCTGCTGCCACGCGAGCAGGCGGACGAACTCGAGGACCTGCTCGGCGACGCCCGCGACATGCTCTACGCGCGCCTGCTCGAGTACCGCGCGTTCCGCGAGGTGTCCGGTGTGCTCGCCGACCGGCTCGATGCGCACAGCGGCCTCCACGGACGTGTCGCCCCGCTCGACGCGGACCTGCGGCGGCTGGTCCCGGACGCGCCGCTCAGCGTCGGCATCGAGGACCTGGCTCGCATGGCCGCGCTGGCGACAGCACCGCGGCCGGAACCGTCGATCCGCATCGACCACATCCGCCGTCAGTTCATCTCGATCCAGGAGGCGGCCCAGCAGGTGCTCGCGCGGCTCGGGGCACCCGGTGGCACGGCCGAGTTCTCGTCGCTGGTCGCCGGCCAGCAGCGCGGTGACGCCGTCGTGTTCTTCCTCGCCACGCTCGAGATGTACAAGCTCGGCCACCTCGACCTCGACCAGCCCGACCACCGCGGCACGATGACCGTGTCGCGCCTGGAGGCCCAGACCGACCTGTCCGTGCTTGCCCACCTCGACGTGCCCCCCGAGGACTCGGCCGAGACCCCGGACGAGACCCCGGACACTGACGCACACGGCGCCGCCCCCGCGGTGGGCGCTGACGTGACGGAGACGACATGACCACCGACGCGACGGACTTCGACCTGGACCGCCTGCGCGGCCTCGAGGCGATCCTCTTCCTGGCCGACGAGCCCCTCGGCCTGGACCTGTTGGCCGTGTCGCTCGAGTGCGACGAGGCACACGTCGAGCACCTGCTGGCCGAACTCGGTCAACGACTCGACGAGCGCCAGTCCGGGTTGACCCTGCGGCAGGCTGCGGGCGGGTGGCGGCTCTACACGGCGCCCGAGGCGCGCGACCACGTCGAGCGTCACGTCCTGTCCGGTCGCAGTGGACGCCTGTCACAGGCCGCGCTCGAGACGCTCGCGGTGATCGCCTACAAGCAGCCCATCTCCCGCACGGAGATCGGCGACATCCGTGCCGTCAACGCGGACGGGGCGGTGCGCTCGCTGGTCGCCCGCGGGTTGATCGCCGAGGTGGGCCGCGACGACGGACCGGGCCAGGCCGTCCTCTACGGCACGACCACCGAGTTCCTCGAGAAGGTCGGCCTCGACTCGATCGACGACCTGCCGGACCTGACCGGCTTCCTGCCCGAGGAACCGGCACCCGACGAGCCGATGCCCGACCAGATCAAGCGTGCGCGGGCACTGCTGGCGTCGGGGCGCGAGCTGCCGTCGACCGGGGCTGCGCGCTGGGATCCCGAAGAGGTCGACGTCCAGATCACGTCG
>JBFJMP010000550.1:0-1724 GCA_041633895.1 Nitriliruptoraceae bacterium | reverse complement strand
GACGCGTCACGGCACCATGTGGGCGAGTCGCGTCGTCGTCGACGAGGAAAGCGTGCGCACCGTGAACCGCATCGGGGGTCGGTACCGACTGCTGGAGTCCAGCGGCCGGGGCGGAATGGCGGACGTCTTCGTCGCCGAGGACGAACGGCTCGGACGGCGTGTGGCCGTCAAGGTGATGGCCGATCGGCTGCTCGGCGACGCCGGCTCCTTCGAACGTTTCCGGCGCGAGGCACAGGCCGTCGCCGCCCTCAACCACCCCAACGTGGTGGCGCTGTACGACGCCGCGTCCGAGGGTGACCGCCACTACCTCGTCCTCGAACTGGTGGAGGGGCCGACGCTGGCCGACCGGATCGAGCACGAGGGCGCGTTGGCGCCACTGGAGGCCGTACGGATCATCGACCAGGTGGCCAGCGGGCTGTCCGCAGCACACGCACGGGGGATGGTCCACCTCGACGTGAAGCCCGCGAACATCCTGTTCACGACCGATGGCGTCGCCAAGATCGCGGACTTCGGGATCGCCCGGATGCTGGAGGCGAGCACCACGATCACCACGACGATCCGCGGGTCCGCGTCCTACATCGCCCCCGAGCATGCCTTGACCGGGGAGGCGGACGCGCGCTGTGACGTCTACTCCCTCGGGTGCGTCCTGTTCGAGGCACTGACCGGCCGTCCGCCGTTCCTCGGCCAGACCCAGGCGGTCCTCGTCGGGCAGCACCTGCATGCGACGGCGCCGGACGTGCACGACCTGCGTGCGGACCTCCCGCCGGCCCTCGGCGACGTGCTCACCCGGATGCTGGCGCGGGACCCGGACGAGCGTGCCCGGGACATGGACGAGGTGCGTGACCTGCTGCGGCCCCTGCTCGTCGACGTCCGCGAGCCCACCCGCGACCTGGGGGAACGCACCCAGGTCGTCACGCCACTGGCTCGCTCGGGACAGCGTCCCGCCCACGCACTCCGCGCGCCCGGTCGGCGGGTCGGGGCGTGGGCAGCGGGGCTCGCCCTGGTGCTCGGCGGCAGCGCCGCGCTGGGTGCTCTGGCGACGGACGGTGCGACGGCGCGGCCGGGTCGTGACCTGCTCGCCGCCCGCCCCGAGGCCCCGGAGCCTGAACCCGACGTGCAGCCCGAGGTCGAGACCGTCGTCGACGCGCCCGCCACCGATCCGGTCCAGGACGCGGTGACCGGCCTCCGGCGCGTGCTGGCCCAGGGACGCGCCGACGGGCTCGTGACCGCCAAGGTCGTCGAGGAACTCGAGAAGAAGGCCAGCGAGGCCGTGGAGAAGTTCCACGAGGACGACCCTGAGGACGCGGGCGACAAACTCGAGGACATGCGCAAGGAACTCGAGGAGGCGCTCGAGGACGGCGACGTCACCACGGACCTGGCCGACGAGCTGCGGGCCCGCATCGACGCCCTCGACGACGCCTTCGCTGCCTGACCCAGCGGCGGCGCCGTGGCTACGGTGCGGCGGCCGAGCCGGAGCCGACTGATGACCGATCCTCAACGCCTCGTGGACACGTCACGCCTGCTCGCCGGTCGCGTGGCGTTGGTCACCGGGGCGGCCCGCGGCATCGGCCTGGCGATCGCGACACGCTTCGCGGCACAGGGTGCGACGGTGTGCCTGACGGACCTCGACGAGCCGGCCGTCACGGCGGCAGCGGCGGAGTTGGGCCCTGACCACCTCGGCGTGGTGTGCGACGTCGCCGACGAACACGACGTCGTCGGCACGT
>JBFJMP010000549.1:0-1725 GCA_041633895.1 Nitriliruptoraceae bacterium | reverse complement strand
CGTTGAACCCCACGACACCGGTCAACCGGCCGTCGCGCGTGAAGGCCGCCAGACCCGTGCCGGCGCGCAGGTCGCCGTCGAGGACGTGGACGTCGTCGTCCGGCGCGGCCTCGCCGAGCATCTGCACCTTCACGTCGTACTGGTCCGACCACACGTAGGGCGTGGTGGTGAAGGGCCCGGCACCGGACGCCCCGAGCAGGTTCCGGGCGACGGCCTTGGCCTGGTCGTCCGCGTTGGTCCAGTGCTCGAGGCGCTGGGTGTCCCCACCGACCTCCCAGCGGCAGACGTCACCCATCGCCCACACGTGACCGCCACCGCCACGGGCCGCGAGGTGGTCGTCGCAGACGACGCCGTTGTCGACGGTCAGGCCGGAGCCGTCCAACCAGTCGGTGGTCGGGATCGCCCCGATGCCCACGACGACGATGTCGGCGTCGATGCGCTCGCCGGTGTCCGTGATCAGGGTCGTGGTGTCGCCGTTCTCGACGACCTCGGCGACGCCGGTGCCGCAGCGCACGTCCACGCCATGGCCGACGTGGAGGTCGGCGATGACACCGCCCAGTTCGGGGCCCAGTCCACGCACGACCGGTGCGGGCAACGGGTCGACCATCGTGACGTCGAGGCCGCGACCGCGCGCTGTTGCGGCGACCTCACAGCCGATGAAGCCCGCGCCCACGATGGCGACGCGGGCGGCGCCGTCGAACGCGGCCCGCAGTGCGATGGCGTCGTCGAGCGTGCGCAGGACGTGGACGCCGGCCATGCCCGCCGTGCCGGGGAGGTGGCGCGCCCGTGCCCCCGTGGCGATCACGACGTGGCCGGCGACGACCTCGGTGCCGTCGTCGCAGACCACGCGGCGCTCGTCGGGGAGCAGTCGGGTTGCGCGGACCCCGAGGCGCCAGTCGACGTCTGCAGCGCGCGACGTCAGTCCCACGTCGTCGGCGTCGAGGTCTCCCGCGAGGAACTGCTTGGACAGCGGGGGGCGGTCGTAGGGCGCGTGCGCCTCGTCGCCGATCACGACCAGGCCACCATCCCACCCGGCGCGGCGGACCGCGCGGACGAAGCGGTTCGCGGCCAGTGAGGCGCCCACGACGACGATCGGATCCGTTGCCACGACAGGCTCCCTCCGGCGGCCGGCGCAGGCTAGTGGGTTCGCTCAGCGACTCACAGGTGGCGGCGTGGTGGCGGCGTCGCCGACCCACTCGAAGTGGTGGTTGTCCGGATTCAGGAACAGTCCGCCCCATCGGAACCCGGCCCGGGCGAAGGCGTCGATGACGTCGGGGTGGGGCGGTGGGCCGCCGTCGGGCAGGTTCAGGTCGACGTTGATGTCCACGGCCATGCCCCACGAGTGGTGGGACAGGTTCGCGCCCGTCGTGTCGATCCGTCGTGGCACGAAGCAGCCCTGGTAGCGCGACGGGTCGATGGTGTCGGCCAGTCCGGCGTCGATGACGTCCTGCAGGGCGGTCCGCAGGGGCTCGATGATCGCACGGTGGCAGCGGACCCGACCGAGGATCGGTACCTCCTCCACCACGATGTTCGCGTCGATCCATGCGCCTTCGATGCTGATGTCTCGGACTCCGTCACGGGGCCGGATGGCGAACTCGCCGAACGTGGACTTGGTGTCCTGCAGCGACAGGACGACTGGCGCCTCCGCGACGGCGTCGCGCAGGTCGACGACCCGGATGTCGTCGTCATCGACGAGCGTCGGCAAGGTGCGTGTGACGGCGTCGG
>JBFJMP010000548.1:0-1752 GCA_041633895.1 Nitriliruptoraceae bacterium | reverse complement strand
GTGGGCACTCAGTCCCCCGAGCCCACGATCGCCGTGGCCTCGACCTCGATCATCAGATCCGGGTGCAGCAGGGCACTCACCTCGTAGAAGGCACTGGCCGGTGGGTTCGCGCCGAACGCCTCGGCATGGGCCTTGCCGGCCTCCTCCCAGCGGGAGATGTCCGTGACGAACACGCGCGTGCGGACCACGTCGGCGTCCCGCCCGCCCAGGTCACGAACGGCCTTCAGGATGACGTCGAAGACGTACGACGCCTGACCGTAGAGGTCATCGACGTGCATGATCTGGCCGCCGGGGCCGCTGGCGCTCGTGCCGGCGACCTCGATGAGGTCACCCGTGCGCACGGCGCGGGCGTAGCCGACCTTCGACCAGATGCGGTCGGACGGGATGATGGTGCGGTTGCCCACGGCAACTCCTTCGGTTCGGTGCGTGTCTCGTGTCAGGGATGGGACTAGCGCTTGATGGTGAAGCCGCCGTCGACTCGGACGGTCTCACCGGTCACGAACGATGCGTCGTCGGACAGCAGGAATCGCACCACTCGTGCGACCTCGTCGGGTTCCGCGAAGCGTTCGAGGGCATGCATGAGCCGCCGTTCCTCCGCGTCGAACGCACCCCGTTCGATCGCGTCCTCGACCATCGGCGTGCGCACGTAGCCCGGCGCCACCGAATTGACGCGGATGCCGTGCTCGGCCCACTCGACGGCGAGCGTGCGCGTCAGCGCACCGATCCCGGCCTTCGCGATGGCGTACGGCAGGCGCCGTGGCCAGGAGAAGTCGGCCGCGACCGACGAGAAGTTCACGATGGCCCCACCCCGACCGTGCGCCAGCATCGCGCGTGCCGCAGCCTGGGCCGCATACAGCGAGGCCTCCACGTGGACACCGAGGACGGACCGCAGCTGCTCCGGGGCAAGGTCGATGCTGTCACCGAGTGCGTGGTTGCCAGCGGCGTTGACGAGGCCCACGAGCTCACCGCGGTCGGCGAAGCCGTCGATCGTGGCGTGGATCGCCTCCGGATCGCTCACGTCACACATGGCGACGGCAACGCGGTCCGCGTGCTCGTCGTGGAGTCGCTCGAGGCCGGGCCCGTCGACGTCCACCACCGCGACGACCGCCTCCGGGAAGGTGGTGAGCAACTCCTCGACGATTGCGAGGCCGATGCCGCTGGCACCGCCGGTCACGACGTGGACGGGCGCGGTCATGCATCGACCACGGCGATGACCTGGCCAACCTCGACCTCGTCGCCCGCGTCACCGTGGCGCTCGACGAGGGTGCCGCCGACGGGCGACGGGATGTCGGTGTCGATCTTGTCGAGTTCCACCGCGACCAGGACCTCTCCGGCGACGACCGTGTCGCCGACGTCGTAGCCCCACTCCACGATGGTCGCCGTCGTGACGCCCTCACCGAGCGGCGGGACCTTGATGCGCTGCTTCATGCTCGCTGTCCTCCATCTGACCACACGTTCGCGAACATCGCCTCGATCTCGGGGACCGGCGATTCGAGCGCTGCGGTGGTCGCGGCGTCGATGCGCGCCTCGACGGTTGCCACGAGGGCATCGAGGTCGACGGCGTCCACACCGTCGGCGAGCAACTGCTCCCGGGCGCGATCGAGGGGGTCGCGAGCGAGCCACTCCTCGAGTTCACCCTCACGGCGGTAGGCGCCGGTGTCGGTGCGCGAGTGGCCGGCGTAGCGGTAGGTCTTCACCTCGAGCAGACGCGGCTGCGACTGCTCACGGACGGCGTCGACCTGGGCCTGGACC
>JBFJMP010000547.1:0-1753 GCA_041633895.1 Nitriliruptoraceae bacterium | reverse complement strand
CGACCAGGAACGGTTGGACCAGCGTGTCACCGTCCGCCACCAGACGGTCGAGCGACGCCTGGCCGTCGGCGTCGTCCGCGCGGACCAGGAACGTGTCGAACGCACCTGCGGACACCGCAGGCTTGATCACGACGTCACCCCAGCCACGCGAGGCACGTAACTCGGCCAGGTCCACCTGGTCACCCTGCCCGAGCCACGCGGTCGGCACCACCGGCACGCCACGGTCCTCGAGCTCCATCAGGTAGCCCTTGTGGGTGTTCCAGCGCACGACCTCGGCCGAGTTGCACAGCAGCGCCCCGGCGTCCTCCACCGCTGTCGCCCACGCCACGTACTCGTCGCGGCGCGACGTGTAGTCCCACGTCGAGCGGATGACGACGACGTCGAAGATCGACCAGTCGACCCACGGGTCGTCCCACACCGCCATCGCGTACGAGGCCCCGGCGCGTTCGAGCGCCGCCCCCAGGACGTCGTCGTCCTGGTCCATGATCTCGAGGTCGGTGGTGGTGGCCAGGGCCACGTGCATGCCAGGTCCTCACGCGCGGTGGACGGGGGACGGTAGACCACGGACCGATCCTCGATCCCGACTAAACCTGTGGGGCAGTTCGTGCGGTTGTACCCACGACGTCGGACCACAACCGAGACGTGGACGACCCCGGACGGAGCAGCGATGCCAGACATGTCGCGCGAACGCGCCCCGACGGCGGAACTCGAGGAGTTCTGCCGCAGTGAGCACGTTCGCCTCGTCGGCCTGCTCGCCCTCCACGTGGGCGACGTGGGCACGGCCGAGGAACTGGCCCAGGACGCGTTCGCCCGCGTCTGCGAGCACTGGCCGCGCGTGTCCAAGATGGCCAACCGTCGCGCCTGGCTGAACCGCGTGGCGATCAACCTCGCGAACTCGTGGTTCCGGAGGAAGGGCGCCGAACGCCGCGCCCGGACGCGCCACGGCCCGGACATCGACGTGCCGTGCGAGGCCGACAGCGCCGACGCGCTCGCCGTGCGCGAAGCCGTGGCCTCCCTCCCCCGGCGACAGCGCACGGCCCTGGTCCTGCGCTACTTCGAGGACCTCTCGGTCGCCCAGGCCAGCGAGGTCATGGGTTGCGCCGAAGGCACCGTCAAGGCCCTCACCCACCACGCCATTCGTGCCCTGCGCGATCAGGCCGGACTGCTCGACACGACGATCGACCTCGGGGAGGCAGCGCATGCCCACTGACCTGCACACCACGCTCAAGGACGCGGCACCGAGCACCGTCCACCCCCTCGACCTCGGCCGCGCGAAGCGGCAGGGCGCCCGTCGCCGACGGACCCGCCGCGCCGCAGCCACCCCCGCGGTCGCCGCCAGCCTGGGCCTGGTCGTCGCGGTCGGGCTGACCCTGCCACGCGACGAGATCCGCATCGACGGGTCCGACCTCGCGGGGCCGGTCGACGGCTCGACGGTGGACTGGGACACCCTCGACCTCGACGGCGCGCTGGACCACCTCGCGACCATCGCCGCGGAACGCGCCGCGCTGCCCGAACTCGCTGCCGGTGAACACGCGACCCGACGCGTCGTCGGCGTCAGTTGGCACGGCGGCGGTCAGCAGGCGGCCGTGCTCCAGGTCGGCGAGGCCGCGGTGCGGACCGACGACGCTGGCCGGACCGAGTCCTTCGAACGCGAGTGGGGGCAGCTCGATCCGGGCGCCAGCCTCGACGAGATCATCGCCGCCCTGTCGGCGGTCCCCGCCCCGACCGCGGACGACTGGTTGACCGGACTCCT
>JBFJMP010000546.1:0-1753 GCA_041633895.1 Nitriliruptoraceae bacterium | reverse complement strand
CGCAGCGGACTGTCGCCAGGCCGTCGCCCACCAGCTCGACGTCGCCGACCGGGCCGCGGTCCTCGCCTACGCGGACACGGTCGTCGCCGAGTTCGGCACCGTGCACGTGCTGGTCAACAACGCCGGGGTCGCCCTCGTGGCCGACGCCGAGGAGCAGCAGTTCGAGGACATCGACTGGCTGCTCGGCATCAACCTCAACGGCGTGATCTCGGGGACACAGGCGTTCCTGCCCCACCTGATCGCCTCCGGCGACGGCCACCTCGTCAACGTGTCCAGCGTCTTCGGCATCATCGGCTTCCCGGGACAGAGCGCCTACAACGCCGCGAAGTTCGGCGTGCGCGGCTACACCGAGGCGATCGCCATGGAGATGGCGATCAACGGCCGCCCCGTGCAGGTGCACACGGTCCACCCGGGCGGCATCAAGACGAACATCGCCAACGCGGCTCGCAAGGTCGGCGCCGACCAGGACCTCGTGGCGTTGTTCGACCGGGCAGCCACCACCTCGCCCGAGGCCGCTGCTCGCATCATCGCGCGTGGGATCGAACGCGGGACGCGACGGATCCACGTCGGCTGGGACAGCCACCTCATCCACGCGGTCGAGCGGGTCGTCGGCTCGGGCTACATCGCGGGGATGGCACGCATGGCCCCCGCCGTCATGCGCGCCACGGGGTTCGGCGCGATCGTCAACCGTCGCGGCACGACCCCGGCCACCCCGCCCGCCTCGCACGAGGGCACCGCATGAGCGAGCAGACCACCCGCACCCGCGTCGCGATCGTCGGGTCCGGCTTCGCCGGACTCGGGGCTGGCATCCGCCTCAAGCAGGCGGACGTCCACGACTTCGTCATCCTCGAGGCTGGCTCCGAGGTCGGGGGCACGTGGCGCGACAACACCTATCCGGGTGCCGCCTGTGACATCCCGTCGCACCTGTACTCGTTCTCGTTCGAGCCGCGCGCCGACTGGTCGCGGGCCTACTCGCCCCAGGACGAGATCCAGTCCTACCTCGTCCACTGCGCCGACCGCTACGGCCTGCGCGACCACCTGTTCCTCGACACGGCGGTCGAGACCGCCGTCTACGACGAGGACGCGGCGTGCTGGACCCTCACCACCGCCGACGGCCGCGCGTTCGTCGCCGACGTGGTGATCTCGGGGATCGGCTCGCTGCGTGAGCCGTCGTACCCGGACATCCCGGGGCGCGACGCCTTCGCCGGGCCGACGATGCACACGGCCCGCTGGGACCACGACGTCGACCTGACCGGCAGGCGCATCGGCGTGGTCGGCACCGGGGCGTCGGCCATCCAGGTGGTGCCGAACATCGCCGAGGCCGCCGACCAGACCGTGCTGTTCCAGCGCACCCCGCCGTGGATCCTGCCCCGCAACGACTTCGCCTACCCGGCCGTCGTCAAGGCGGCGTTCCGGCACCTGCCGTTCCTGCGGTCGGCGCACCGCCGTCGCATCTACTGGCAGAAGGAACTGCGCTACGTGGCGTTCGGCCCCCACGGCGCCCCGCTGCGTCGCATCGTCGAGACGGCGGCGCGTGCCTACCTGCGAGCCGTCGTCCGCGACCCCGAACTGCGCGAGACGCTGACGCCGGACTACGAGCTCGGGTGCAAGCGCATCCTGATCTCGGATGACTACCTGCCGGCCCTGACGCGTGACGATGTGCGTGTGTGCACCGACGGCATCGCCGAGATCACCCCCACGGGTGTCGTGACCGGCGACGGCGAGGCGGTCGACCTCGACGTGCTCGTGTTCG
>JBFJMP010000545.1:0-1756 GCA_041633895.1 Nitriliruptoraceae bacterium | reverse complement strand
GGCGGCCCCGACGGTCTGGGCCTGACGCTGCAGGCGGCAGCGATCAGCGCTTCATGTTGACCAGTTCCTGGAGGATCTCGTCCGAGGCGGTGATGGTCCGCGAGTTCGCCTGGAAACCGCGCTGGGCGATGATCATGTTCGTGAACTCCTGGGCCAGGTCCACGTTCGACATCTCCAGCGTCCCGGCCTGCAGCACCCCACGGCCGGTCTCACCCGCGAAGCCGATCTGCGGCGCGCCGGAGTTCGGGCTCTCGGAGAACAGGCCGTTGCCCTCACGCTGGAGGCCGTTGGTGTTCACGAACCTGGCCACCGCGATGCGACCGACGACGAACAGCGCCCCACTGGAGTCGCGTGCCGTGATGGTGCCGTCGGTCGCGATCTGCGGGTCGGTGTACTGGGTGAGGTCGATCTGGACGGCCGCCAGCGGGTCGGTGTCCACGAACGTGGCCCCGGGCGCGGGCGGCGTCGCGTTCCACCCGAGCACGTAGCCGCCCATGGGGCTGACGAGGTAGCCGCTCGCGTCGAAGTTGAAGGCACCCGAACGCGTGTAGCCGACGTTCGCAGCACCCTGGTCGCCGGTGAGGAACATCCCCTCGCCGTTGATCGACACGTCCGTGCCGCGCCCGGTGGTCTGCACCGAGCCCTGCGAGAAGTTCTGGTCGATGCCGGCCACCTGGGTGCCGAGGCCGACCTGGAACGGGTTGGTGCCACCGGTCGCCGGCGACGACGTGGTGGCGCCGCGGGTGACCTGCGTGAGCGCCTCCTGGAAGGTCGCTCGGGTCGACTTGTAGCCCGAGGTGTTGACGTTGGCGATGTTGTTGCCGGTGACGTCCATCTTGGTCTGGTGCGCGCGGAGGCCCGAGATGGCCGAGAACATGGAGCGCAGCATGCGTGGTCCTTTGGAGGGGTTCGAGCGAGACGGTCAGGCGTGGCGGCGTGGCGGTCGGGGACGGGGAACGGTCATGGACTCATGGTTCGCTGCCGGGCAGGCGAAGTTCGGTCGTCGCACCGAGCGCGATCTCCTCGTCTGCGACGACGAGCATCGGACCCTGTGTCGTGAAGCGGACGGCCTCGACCACGCCGACGAGCGTGGACCCGTCGGCGCGGGTCGCCGTGATCTCGGTCCCGACCAGGTCGCCGGCGATCGAGGCCTGGGTCAGCCCGAGCATCTGCTGCTGCGCCTCCGCGACCTGCAGGAGCATCTCGGTCTGGGCGAGCATGGAGGTCTGCTGCATCATCGCGCTGGGATCGCTGGGTGCCAGCGGGTCCTGGTAGCGCATCTGGGCGATGAGCAGGTTCATGAAGGCATCGGGCCCGAGTGCGCCCACGCCACTGGTGCTGACGGGGGTGGTCGCCGAGGTCACGGCGCCGAGCGACGTTGCATCGATCACGGTGTCTCCATCACGGTCTGGGGGAGGTCCGGTCGGGGGCGGGTCACAGGCGCAGGTCGTCGGCGACTCGGACGGCGCGCGGCCGTTGCCCCAACGCGGGACCGGGTGCCTCCTCGCGCCACCGACGCGCGGGGGCGCGGTCGTCGTCGGGCGCGCCGTGGCGACCCGACTCTCCGGCGAGGTCGAAGCCCCGATCCGCGAGCGCTCGCGCCAGGTCCTGTGGCAGCCTGCGGTCGCCGCCGAGGTCCACGGTCACGTCCCGTCCGGTCAACGACACCGCCACGCGCACACCGTCGACGTCGAACGTCATGCGTCGGGGCGGCGGGGCGTTCTCGAGGGCCTCGACGGCGCGCAGCACGCGCTCG
>JBFJMP010000544.1:0-1765 GCA_041633895.1 Nitriliruptoraceae bacterium | reverse complement strand
TGGGCGTCGGGGTTGGCGTGGGAGTGGGAGTGGGAGTGGGAGTGGGCGTGGGGGTCGGGGTCGGGGTAGGGGTGGGCGCCGCCGACGGGGTCGGGGTCGGCGTGGGCGTGGGGGTCAACGTCGGCGTCGGCGTCGGCACGACCGTCGGTGTCGGCGTGGGCGTCGGGGTTGGTGTGGGCGTCGGCGTTGGGGTCGGTGTCGGGCTCGGCTCGTCGTCCACGATCGTCACCGACGCGGGGTCACCGAACTCGGTGACGCCGCTGGTCGGGTTGTCGAGCCGCACCCGGAACTGCTCGTTCCCCTCGGCGATGTCGTCCTGGAGGATCTCGATGACGATGTCCTCGCGACGGTCGTCGCCCGCCGTGAACACCAGCGTGCCGCTCTGTGCGGTGAAGTCCTGGCCGGGCGTCGCCCCGCCCACCACGGTGTGGTAGTCGATGGTCCCGGCGCACGTCGGCTGGCCGCCCTGCAGGACGACGGTCAGGGTCACGGTGCCCGCGCCCTCGTTGACGTTCACCGACAGGTTCTGGAACACCGCCCGGTGGCACGAGGCGAAGGCGGACGGCGCCTGCATCGTCGCGGCGACCGCGAGCAGGAGCCCGACGATCGTGATCATGGCCGTGCGACGACGCGACAGGCTCGACATCGGTCCCTCCCTCGGTGGTGACCGACGCGCAGCCTACGCAGCGCGCCCGCGCCGCGACACCATGATCCCTCCACCCAGCGCGACCAGCACCGCGAGGACGACCACGACCAGGACCACCCCGTTGCCGTCGTCGTCCGTGGCGGGCTCGCCCACGCCGTCCGCCCCGTCCCCGTCACCTGCCTCCCCGTCACTTGCCTCCCCGGATGCGGCGTCGAGGATCGTCACGGTCATGTCGTCCCCGGTGCCCGAGATGCCGCCGGTGGCGTTCGACAGCGTGATCGTGAACGTCTCGGGGCCCTCCGCCTCGTCGTCCGCGAGGATCGGTACGACGAACGTCTCCTCGCGGTCGTCGCCCTGGGCGAACGACAGCGTGCCGGTGGTGGCCTCGTAGTCCTCACCGGCTGTCGCCTCGCCGTCGACGGTGGCGAAGTCGACCGTGCCCTCGCAGCTGGGCTGTCGTCCCTGGAGGAACACCGTGACGGACACCATGTCGTCCGACTCGGACACCTCGCTGGCACCGTTGAGGAAGCCGGCGATGTGGCACGCGGCGCTGGCCGGAGTGGCCACGGCCACCGTGGCGGCCACGACCATCGCCGCGGTCAGTGCTGCTCGGATTCGACGCGACATGTCAGCCCCACGAGTCGACGTGGCATCACCGTACGACGACGCCCGTGGGCCTGCACGCGATCTCAGGTGAGGGGGAGCCCGGCCTCGGCGGCGGTGGCGAAGTCCCCGTCGACCACCACCGGCGTCCGGCCCGACCGCGCGATCATCGATGCGGCGATCGACGCGCGGAACCCGGACTGGCAGTGCACCCAGACCTCACCCTCGGGGAGGTCGTCCATGCGGCGGCCCAGCTCGTGCAGCGGCACGTGCATCGCCCCCTCGATGTGGCTCTCGTCCCATTCGAGGCGGCGCCGGGCGTCGACGATCGCGGGCTGTCGTCCGGAGGCCACCTCCGCGGCCAGCCCGGCGAAGTCGGTGAAGCGGAACGACCCACGAGGCAGCATGCCCGCGACGTCGTCGAGCGGGCCGCTGGCCGCGGCGGCCGGACGTTCGATCCCGATGCGCACGAGGTCCCGTTGCGCGTCGGCGACGTGGTCCGCGGTCGGGGCGATC
>JBFJMP010000543.1:0-1784 GCA_041633895.1 Nitriliruptoraceae bacterium | reverse complement strand
GCCGAAGTGGTCACGGGCCTGCGCGAGCAGGGCGATGACCTCGGCCTCGGACGTGACGTCGCAGGGCACCGCGATGGCCTCGCCACCGAGTTCGACCAGCTCTGCTGCGGTCGCCTCGAGTTCGCTGAGTTCGGGCAGTTCGTACTCCGGGAAGTCCTGCAGGGGACGGTCGATGTCGGACACCACGACACGCGCACCGGCGCGCACGAAGGTCCGGGCGATCTCACGTCCGATGCCGCCGGGGCGCGATGCCCCGGTCACGACCGCGACGAGTCCGTCGAGTTGGCCAGTCATGCGTCGCTCCTCATGCGTGCCCGCCGGGCTGGACGAGCACCTTCACGGACGCACTGGCGTCCGACTGGACCTCGAAGGCCTCCGCCGCCTCCGCGAGCGCGAAGCGATGGCTGACGAGCGCGGTGGCATCGACGACACCGTCAGCGAGCAGGCCCACGGCCGCCGCGAACTCGTCGCCGCTGTAGGCGAACGTCCCGTCGAGGCGCAGCCCCTTGCGCACCACGAGGGTCGCGTCCACCAGCGGTGCCTGGCCGTAGAGCGCGACCATCACGACACGGCCACCCATGCGTGCCATGCGGATGGCACGGTCCAGCAACGGGGCCGCGCCCGAGCACTCGAAGACGACGTCGGCGGCGGCCGGCGCCCCGTACGCGCCGGGACCCGTCAGCTCCCGGACGGCCTCCTCGATGTCACCGTCGTTGCCGTCGACGACGGTGATGCCGGCTGCGCGAGCGGCGGCGAGCCGAGGCGCCGACACGTCGGTCGCCACGATCGCCTCGACACCGCGGGCGCGCAAGCCGTGGACGACGGCGAGCCCGACGCTGCCGAGGCCGAGCACGACGGCGACCTGATCGGGTCGGGGATCGGCCTGCGCGACGGCCTGCAGGCCGACCGCGAGGGGTTCGACCAGCGCGCCGGCCTCGTCGCTGACGTGGTCCGGGAGGTGGTGGACCACCTCGCCGACGCGTGCGCCGGGCACGGCCACGCGCTCGGCGAACCCGCCCGGCAGGCCGTTGGCGACGCTGCGACGGAACGCGGTCTCACACAGGGCCGGGCGACCGGCGAGGCAGGAGGGGCAGGCGCGGCACGGCGTGAACGGCATCGCCACGACCCGGTCACCGGTGGCCACACCCGTGACCTGGTCACCGACCTCGACGACGGTGCCCGAGAACTCGTGGCCGAGCACCTGACCGGGGCGGACGAGTTGGCCGCGCCGGTAGGCGTGCACGTCGGAACCGCACACGCCGCATGCCGCGACCTGGATCACGATGCCGTCGGGCGACGCCGAGGGGTCGTCGACGTCCTCGACCCGGATGTCGCCGGGCCCGTGGAACACTGCTGCCTTCACCGTGCCACCTCTCCCGTGGTGTGCCGTGCATCGCGCACCTTACCAATCGCTTGCTTGGTCAACTACCTCAGCGTGGAGCGCGCCCTGGGTGGGCCCCATTCACGTCAGGCGATGCCGGCGTCGTGACCTTCCCAGTACGGCCGCCGCAACTCCCGTCGCATGACCTTGCCCGTCGGGTTCAGCGGCAACGGGTCGTCGCGCAGGTCGACGCCCTTCGGACACTTGTAGTGGGCGAGGCGCTCACGGCACCACGCGATCAACTCGTCGGCGACGACCTCGGCCCCGGGCTCCGGGACCACGATCGCGCGCACGGCTTCGCCCCAGCGTTCGTCCGGGACGCCGACGACCGCCACCTGCGCGACGCTCGGGTGGGCATGGAGGACGTTCTCGACCTCGGCGGGATAGATGTTCTCGCCGCCCG
>JBFJMP010000542.1:0-1821 GCA_041633895.1 Nitriliruptoraceae bacterium | reverse complement strand
TACGACAACGCCGACCTCGCCTGCCTCGTGTTCGACGTCGAGTTCGCCGACCTCGTGCGCGCGGTCGCCCCGGAGATCGACACGTTCCGCCACCTCATCGCGGTCGGCGACACGGAGGGCGTCACGCTGCCTGACGGGGCGGTCAGCTTCGACGAGGTCGTGGCCGACCAGCCGACCACGCGCGACGGCCTGACCCACGGCCGGTCCCCCGACGACCTGTACATGCTCTACACCGGCGGGACGACGGGGATGCCGAAGGGCGTCATGTGGCGCCACGAGGACATCTTCTTCGCCGGGATGGGGGGCGGCAACCCGGTGGGTGAGCCGGTGACATCACCCGAGGAGCTCGCGACCCGGATCAACCCAGACTTCCAGATCACGATGTTCGCGGCACCGCCGTTGATGCACGGGGCGGCCTTCCTCGGGTCGTTCATCGGCTTCTTCCAGGGCGCCCGCGTCGTCCTCATCCGGAAGTACACGGGGCACGGGGCGCTCGAGCTGATCGAACGCGAGAAGATCAACACCCTGTCCATCGTCGGTGACGCGATGGCGCTGCCGCTCATCGACGCGCTGGACGAACGGTCGTACGACACGTCGTCGCTCGGCATCCTGTCGACGGCCGGGGCGGTGATGTCGCAGGCGGTCCGTGACCGCCTGGCGCTGGTCATGCCGAACACCTACGTGATGGACTCGTACGGCTCGTCCGAGACGGGGTTCAACGGGTCGGCAACCGAGGACTCGTCGACCGACTCGGGGCTGAAGTTCCGGGTCAACGCCCGGACGAACGTCATCTCGGACGACCTCCAGCTCGTCCCGCCGGGTTCCGACACGATCGGGCGCGTCGCGCAGACCGGGCCGATCCCCGTCGGCTACTACAACGCACCGGACAAGACCGCCGAGACCTTCGTCGAGGTCGACGGTCGTCGCTGGGTCCTTACCGGTGACCGCGCGACGGTCGGCGAGGACGGGGTCATCCACTTCCTGGGCCGCGGATCCGTGTGCATCAACTCCGGGGGCGAGAAGATCTTCCCGGAGGAGGTCGAGGCCGCCCTCAAGGCGCACCCCTCGATCAGCGACGCCATCGTGGCGGGGGTCCCCGACGAACGCTGGGGGCAGCGGGTCGGTGCCGTCGTGGCACTGCGCCCCGGGATCGAGGACGTCCTGACGATCGAGGACGTGCACCAGCACTGCGGCACCCGCCTCGCCCGCTACAAGGTCCCACGTGACCTGCTCGTGGTCGACGAGCTCGTGCGGTCACCCGCCGGCAAGCCCGACTATGGGTGGGCGGCACGCGAGCTGGCCGCAGCAGCCGACTCCTGAGGGGCTCAGCGCAGCAACAGTCGCGCGGCCACCTCGATGTCCTCGGACAGCTGGGACGCGGAGGCGCGGCCGGCGAGCCACGCAGTCATGGTCGACAGCCAGACCTGTTCCAGCACGCGAGCGATCGCTTCATCGTCCTCGTTGGGCTCCCGGTCAGGGCCCCGCATCGCGCGGATGATCATGCCGGTCATGTGCACGGTCACCGAGTGGACGTCGGTGGCTGCGGACGTGTCGGCGAACATCAGGGCGCGGGTCATCGCCTCGCTGAGGAGGGGCTCCCGCTGGAGCCCGCGGATGGCCTGGCCGAGCACGTGGGTGACCCGCTCGGCTGCGGTGTCGCCCGGAATCGGGGCGCGCTCGGTGCGTTCGGCGAGGCCCTCGGCGGACTCGTTCATCACGGCGACGAGCAGGTGGACCTTGGACGGGAAGTACCGGTACAGCGTGCCGAGTGCGACCTCGGCGCGGTCCGCGACATCGCGCATCTGGACGCCCTCGTAGCCG
>JBFJMP010000541.1:0-1825 GCA_041633895.1 Nitriliruptoraceae bacterium | reverse complement strand
TGAAGGTGGACGCCGCCATGGTCGAGGTCCTCGCTCCGACGTGTCGACTCGTCCAGGTCCCCGCAGCCGGCACCGACTCCGTGGACGTGCAGGCGTGCCGCGATGCCGGCATCCCCGTCGCCTCGTGCGCGGGCCTGAACTCCGTCGCCGTCGCCGAGTGGTGCGTGTGGGCCATCCTCGACGCCCTGCGCCAGTTCTCGGCCGCGGCCGGAAACCTGCGCGCCGGGACGTGGGAGCAGCTCGGGCGAGCCCGCTACGAGCTCCAGGGCCGAACCGTCGGGATCGTGGGACTCGGCGCCATCGGGATCGAGGTGGTGCAGCGACTGCAACCCTTCGGTGTGGACCTCCGCTACACGTCCGGTCGGCGCCGCGACGCCGAAACCGAATCGCGACTCGGGGTCCGGTGGCAGGGGCTCGACGACCTCGTCGCCGACGTGGACGTGCTGCTGCTCGCGTGCGCGCTCACCGACGACACCCGCGGACTGCTGTCGCGGGACCGCATCGCCCGGATGCGCCCGACGGCGGTCGTCGTCAACGCCGCACGGGGCGAGGTCACGGACGAGACCGCCTTGGCCGCGGCGCTGGTCGAGGGGCGACTGCACGGTGCGGCCATCGACGCGTTCTCGACCGAGCCGCTGCCCGACGACCACCCGCTGTTGGCCGCCTCGACCGCAGCGCTGACCCCGCACGTGGCCGGGGCTTCCGCCGAGTCGGTGATCGCGATCCTCGGTCGCGTGGTCGCCAACGTGCGGGCCGTCGTCGACGGGGACGACGTCGCCGGGCTGCTCTGACGCGCGCTGCCCGCACGTCCCTGACAGGACATCAGGCCGTGGTGGGCGAACCACCACATCCCTCCACACGCAAGGCCGCCCATGCGTCGTCGCCTGCCCGTGCTCGTGCTCGCCCTCTCACTGGCCACCATCGCCACCCCGGCCGGGGCCCACACGATGGACCATCCCGCCCCGGCGCTGCCCACGGGCAGCACACCGCTCGGCACCGGCCTTGTCGCCGGCGGCATCGAGGGCACGCAGTGGCAGCTGCTCGCGACGTTCGCGGACGGCAACCCGCACACCGACCTCGACTTCTTCACCCAGGGCGACGACCTGTTCGCAGCGGTCGGCACGCTGGCCATCGGCCCCAACGGTGGTGGCCAGTCGATCCTGCGGCTGCGCGAGGGTGACACGATCAACCCCGAGTTCGTCTCCTACGCGGCGACGGCTGCCTGCCTCCAGGCGAGCACCGGCGTCACGGGCCTGCAGCACGACGTCGAGGTGACACCCAAGGGCGACGTGCTGCTCAACACCGACGTCCCGAACGCGGACCGTCGTGACGCCCAGCTGATCCTCGATGCCACGGACGCTGACGGGCGCTGCCACGACAACGGCCTCATGGCGCTCCCGACGCAGGGCCTCGCACCGGCCGCCCCGAACGGTGGCCTCGAGATCATCGACATCCGCGACGTCGAGAACCCCGTCGAGCTGGCCCTGACGACGCACGTCGGCGAGGCCCACACGGTCAACGTGGACCCGAAGCGCCCCCACATCGCGATCGTGTCCTCGTCGGACTTCGCCAGCCTCGACGAGGACGGCGAGATCGTCCCCGGCTCCTCGACGTCGCTGTTCACGATCGAGGTGGTCGACCTGTCGTCCTGCCTCGACCTCGACCCGGCGTCGTCGCTCATGGACCGCCGGGCCGCGTGCGTCCCCGTCGTCTACCGCGTCGACTGGAACCCGGACTGGACGCGCAGCACCCACGACCCCTCGTCGTTCGGTGCGTGCCACGAGACCGAGATCTACCCGAACGACCTGTTCACGTGCGCGGGCCT
>JBFJMP010000540.1:0-1835 GCA_041633895.1 Nitriliruptoraceae bacterium | reverse complement strand
GGGCGTGGCCCGTGCCCTGCTCGCCACGGTCTCCGTCGACGACGCGGTCGAGATCCTGCTCAGCGAGTTCGGCTTCGACGCCTCGCTGCAGGCGCTGTCGCTGTTGCGCGGCGATGACGCCAGCCGCGCCTTCGCGGCCTGCTGGACGTCGCTGCTCACCGACGAGATCCGCTTCCAGTTGCGCGACTGAGGGTCCCCGACAGGTGGACACCTGCGTGATCGTGGGTGTCGGGGTAGTATCTCAACAGAAATGTTGAAAAACGTGACCGCCCCGCCCAGCGACGTCGACGACGCCGTTCCCAGCCCTGCCGGAATGCCCGCGTCGCTGGTGTCCCTGCTGGGTGAGCAACGTGCCCGGCTGGTCGAGCACCTCCATCGCGGCGGGCCGAGCCGGCTGGCCGAACTGGCCGCCGCACTGGGTGTCTCCGAGGTCGCCACCCGGCGTCACCTCGGTGTCCTCGTGGACGAGGACCTCGTGGCCGTGTCCGAGGTTGCGAACGGCCCGGGACGCCCCGCGAAGCACTACTCGCTGACCGACCGGGCGCGACGGCTGTTCCCCGAACGCTACGCCGCGCTCGCCTCCGACCTCCTCGAGTTCCTCGCGGATTCGCATGGGCGGCAGGGCGTGCGCGACTATCTCACCTGGCGTCTCGAACGTGAGACGCGCGACCTCGCCGATCAGGTCACGGCCGATGAGCTCCCGGACCGCCTGCGCCAACTGGCCGCAGCCCTGTCCGACGCCGGCTACGACGCGTCGGTGGACGAGGTCGGAGACCGATTCGTCCTGCGACAGGAGCACTGCGCGATCTACGACGTCGCCAGCGAACACCCCGAGATGTGCGCCTACGAAGCCGCCACGTTCTCGAAGGTGCTCGGCCGTGACGTCCGCCTGTCGCGACGCGTGACGCGCACCAACGGCGGCGACGCCTGCGAGTGCTGCGTCAGCCCGCGTGACGCCGACGCGCCACCGCCGGAACGGCGCCTCCCCGTCCTGGTGGACGGCCGTCCGCAGGTCGCCCTCGACTGACCGCCGGGAACAGATCACACGCCACACGCCTTCGCACCACCAAGACCTCGCAGTTCCAGACCCCCCAGCACCCGACCCCAGCCGGCGATCCCGGCAAGGAGTCCAGCACATGAGCCAGACGGACATCCCCCAAGACGTCGCGAAGCCCACGGACACGACCGCGCGCGAACGCCAGGAGGCGGTCGCCAACGAGCTCGACGAGTACAAGTTCGGGTGGTCCGACTCGGACAGCGGCTACGCCTTCACGTCCGGCCGCGGCCTGACGAAGGACGTCGTCGCGGCGATCTCCGAGCGCAAGGACGAGCCCGCGTGGATGCGTGACCTGCGCCTGCGAGCGTTCGACGCCTACGAGCGTCGCCCGATGCCGAACTGGGGCTCGGACCTGGCGGACATCCACTTCGACGACATCTACTACTACGTCGAGGCGTCCGAGGGCCAGGTCGACGACTGGGAGGGCCTGCCCCCCGAGATCATGGAGACCTACGAGAAGCTGGGCATCCCGGAGGCCGAGCGCAAGCGCCTCGTCGCCGGCGTCGCCGCCCAGTACGAGTCCACGGTGCTCTACCACAAGGTCCGCGAGGACCTCGAGGAGCAGGGTGTCCTCTTCCTCGACACCGACTCCGCGCTGCGCGAGCACGAGGAGCTGTTCCGCGAGCACTTCGCGACCGTCATCCCGCCGAACGACAACAAGCTCGCCGCGCTGAACACCGCCGTGTGGTCGGGCGGGTCGTTCATCGTGATCCCCGAGGGGGTCAAGGTCGACATCCCGCTGCAGGCCTACTTCCGCATCAACAAGCAGAACATGGGC
>JBFJMP010000539.1:0-1844 GCA_041633895.1 Nitriliruptoraceae bacterium | reverse complement strand
CTAGCCCCAGGAAGTCTGACTTATCCAAGTTGAGGAGAATTCCCCGAATTCGGGGGATGCCCACGCCGGCGCACGCGGACGGAGGCAGGCCGGGCGCCGGGAGGGGCGCCGGGAGGGGCGTCTTGACCTGTAGTCAACAAGCGGACACACTGTCGGCACGCCGTCTCCCAACGGGCAGGTCCACCTCCATGGCCACCGCATCCACTCCCCGTTCCGCCGTGCCTCTCACGGCATCCCCCACCGCATCCCGGGCGGCCGCGACCGTCGCCCCGGACGTCGACGTCCTGATCATCGGGGCAGGGATCTCGGGGATCGGGGCGGCGTGCCAGCTGACGCAGAAGGCGCCGGGCCGGACGTTCGCCATCCTGGAGCGGCGGGACGCGATCGGCGGCACCTGGGACCTGTTCCGCTATCCGGGGATCCGCTGCGACTCGGACATGTACACGTTCGGCTACTCGTTCCGACCGTGGCCGTCGGACAAGGTGCTGACCGATGGCGAGTCGATCCGCTCTTACATCGTCGACACGGCCGAGCACTTCGGTGTGACCGACCACATCCGCTTCGGGCATCGCGTGCTGCGAGCGTCCTGGTCGACCGCGGACGCCTGCTGGACGGTCGAGGCCGAGCTGGAGGCAACCGGCGAGGTCGTGACGATCACCGCGTCGTTCGTGCTGTCCGCGTCCGGGTACTACGACTACGACGCCGGCCACCAGCCCGAGTTCCCGGGGCGCGAGGACTTCACGGGCACCTGGGTCCACCCGCAGTTCTGGCCGCAGGACCTCGACCACACCGGCAGGAAGGTGGTCGTCATCGGCTCGGGGGCGACGGCCGTCACCCTGATCCCGGCGCTGGCGCCCGACGTCGAGCGCGTGACGATGCTGCAGCGCTCCCCCACCTGGATCCTGACCCTGCCCGAGGTGGACCCGGTGTCCAAGGCGATGCGTCGGGTCCTGTCCGACGACCTCGTGTCGCACGCGACGCGGCTGCGCAACCTGTCGCTGCAGCTGGCGTTGTACGGGGTGTCGCGGCGCTTCCCCGGCGCGGTGGGGCGGGTACTGCTGGCCCAGGCGCGCGCCCAGCTCGGCCCCGACGTCGACATGCGCCACTTCACGCCCGACTACGCCCCGTGGGACCAGCGGCTGTGCGTGATCCCGGACGGGGACCTGTTCCGCACGATCCGCCGGGGCGAGGCCGACATCGTCACCGACCACATCGAGCGCATCACCCCCGATGGTGTCCTGCTCGCGTCCGGCGAGCACCTCGACGCCGACATCATCGTGTCCGCGACCGGCCTCAACCTGCAGTTGTTCGGCGGCATGGACGTGCTGGTCGACGGCGAGAAGGTGGACGCGTCCTCGGCGCTGCTGCACCGCTCGATCATGGTCCGCGACGTCCCGAACCTGGCGATGGTCTTCGGTTACGTCCACGTCTCCTGGACGCGCAAGGCCGACCTCGTCGGCGACTACGTGTGCCGCATCCTCAACCGCATGGAGGCACTGGGCGTGCGGCAGGTGACGCCGCGGGGCGGCGAGGGCCAGGCGACCGACGAGCCGTTCCTCGACATGACCTCCGGCTACATCGCCCGCGCCGCCGACACCCTGCCCAAGCAGGGCGCCGCCCTGCCGTGGCGGGTGACGCACGACGTGCTGCACGACTGGTGGAACCTGCGCCACCGGTCCCTCGACGATCCGACGCTGCAGTTCGCGAATCCCGCCCCGGCTTCGACCGGGAGCGCCGGGCGTGTAGCGTCCGGCACCGTCGTGGACACACCGTCCGTGGGAGCGGGTGCAGGCCACGTCGGGGCGGGGTCGGGGCGGCGTCAACGCCGCGTCGGCCTCGCCCCG
>JBFJMP010000538.1:0-1856 GCA_041633895.1 Nitriliruptoraceae bacterium | reverse complement strand
GCCGCACCCGACCCCGTGGCAACCGACGCTGCCCCGGACGACGCCGGCACGGACGCCGCACCGGACGACAGCGCCACCGATGGCGCCGTCCCCGATGGCGCCCCGGCCGACGACGGCACCGACGGGGCGCCGGGCGACGACGCGACGGACCAGGTACCCGACGATGCGGGCGACGGCACCGAGGGTGCTGGCGTCGAGACCCTCGCCGAGACGCTCTGAGCGTGCGGGTCCGGTCGGACGGTCAGCCCTCGCCGCCGTCCATCGCCTCGAGGAGCTCATCGGCCGCCGCGTACGGGTCGATCTCACGCGCCGCCACGCGATCCGCGAGCGACCCGAGCAGTGCGTCGCCCCGGTCGTCGAGGCGTTCGAACCGACGTCGGACCTGGGCCAGTGCGACCTCGCGAACGGCGTGCAGGGCACGGTCACGACGGCGGCGCTCGGCGGTCCCGGTGTCGGCGAGGTGCGCCGTGTGGCTGTCGATCGCCGCGACGAGTTCGGGCAGGCCGTCCCCGCGCACGGCGACGGTGCGACAGATCGGTGGCCACCAGTCGCCGTCCGTCCCGGCCGCGTGACCCATCTCCAGCATCCCGCGGAGTTCGGACTCCAGCTTGCCGGCCCCGCTCTGGTCGGCCTTGTTGATGACGAACACGTCCGCCACCTCGAGGATGCCGGCCTTGGCGGCCTGGATCGCGTCGCCCATCCCTGGGGCCAGCGCCACGAGTGTGGTGTCGGCCGTTGCCGCCACCTCGACCTCGGACTGGCCGACGCCCACCGTCTCGATGATGATGTCGTCGAACCCGGCTGCGTCGAGGACCAGCGCGGCCTGCGGGGTCGCGAACGACAGCCCGCCGAGGTGGCCACGTGACGCCATGGAGCGGATGTAGACGCCGTCGTCGGCGTGGTGCCCCTGCATGCGGACGCGATCACCGAGCAACGCACCGCCCGAGAACGGTGACGACGGGTCGACCGCCAGCACGGCGACCGTGCGGCCCTGCTCGCGCAACTGGGTCGCCACCGCGTTCGTCAGCGTGGACTTGCCCACCCCGGGCGAGCCGGTGATCCCGAGGATCCGTGACGTCCCGGTCTGCGGGTACAGGCGCCCGATGACGTGGCGCAGCACGTCCGGTGCCCCGTCCTCCACGAGCGTGAGGACGCGGGCAAGCGCGCGGCGACGGCCCGCGATGAGGCCGTCGACGAGTTCGTCGACATCGTTGGACACGAGGATCCCCTGCGGGCTGGTCGTGGTTCGGTTCGGGTGGGCGCGGCGCGGGCGCCGACTCAGGCGACGTCGATGATCAGGGCGTCGCCCTGGCCGCCACCGCCACACAGGGCCGCAGCGCCCATCCCGCCACCGCGGCGGCGGAGTTCGTTGATCAGGGTGATCGTGATGCGAGCACCGCTGCAGCCGATCGGGTGGCCGAGGGCCACGGCCCCACCGTTGACGTTCACCCTGTCCTCGGAGATGCCGAGGTCGTCGGCCCCAGCCATGGCCACGGACGCGAACGCCTCGTTGAGTTCGTACAGGTCCAGTCCCGCCGGGTCGACGTCGATCTTGGCGGCGGCCTTGCGGATCGCGTTGGACGGCTGCGGCAGCAGCGACAGCGGGCCGGCGGTCGCGCCCCACGAGCGGATCGTCGCGAGGACCGGCACGCCCAGGCGCTCGGCGTTGGCGCGCGAGGTCATGACGACGGCCGCACCGCCGTCCGAGATCTGCGAGGCGTTGCCAGCGGTGATCGTGCCGTCACGCGTGAACGCGGGACGCAGGCCGCCGAGGGACTCGGCCGTCGTGCCCGGGCGGATGCCCTCGTCCTGCTCGATCACGATCGGGTCACCCTTGCGCTGCGGCACGGACACGG
>JBFJMP010000537.1:0-1869 GCA_041633895.1 Nitriliruptoraceae bacterium | reverse complement strand
GGGCGTGGTCGAGCGCCCCTTCGAGCCGGCGCACCTCGTCGACCGCCCGCTGGGCGTCGCGGCGAGCCATGCGCAGGCGCTCCACCGTCGGCCCGTAGGCGTCGGCCGAGCCCTCCCACGCCGGGCACAGGGAGCGGTGGTCGCACCAGTCGCACAGTCGGGTGGGATTGGGCTCGTACTGCTCGGCGAGCACCTTCGCGGCGGTGTCGTCGGCCGCCTCGACGGCGGCGTCGAGGTCCAGTTCCTCGAGCGGCACGCGGACCTCGGTGCCCGCGACGACGAAGTCGAGGCTGACGCTGGCGGGTAGGCGCCCGAACAGGTGCTCGCACGCGAGCGCGTAGATGGACAGCTGCAGCGACTTGCGGACGTACTGCACGTCCCGCAGCTTCCCGGTCTTGTAGTCGACGACGTGGTAGTCGCCGTTGTCGTCGACGTCGATGCGGTCGATGCTGCCCACGACCACGGATCGCTCCCCCAGCGGCAACTCGAACCACTTCTCGGTCTCGGCGGCCGGCCGATAGGTGTCGGCGACCCGGCGGTGGTAGCGCCGCAGCACGTCCTGGGCCCGCCGGTACTCGCGCATCTGCACGTCGCGGGGCTGGTCCGCGAACCCGGACTTGTCCCAGTTGTCGTACAGGAAGTCCAGCAGGTCCTGTTCGGCAGGCATGCCGAACAGGGTCCGATCGTGGAAGGCCTCGAGCGCCGAGTGCACCGAGGTCCCGAAGGACAGGTACGTCCGGGGCGCGGTGGGCAGCTTGTCGACGTAGTCGTAGCGGAACCGCAGGCTGCACTGGCGGAAGCTGTCGATGCGGCTGAACGACAGCCGCACGCGACCGTCGGGACCGACCAGCGGTGGCGAGGTCGGTTCCAGTTCGCCGTACGCCCCGTCGGGTTCCCCGTCCGCCAGGACGTCCCCGATGTCCAGCATCAGGCCCGGATCGGCGTCGTCAGGAGTGGCCTCCGGTGCAGACGGGCCAGGTGTCGAGTTCGTGGTCATGCCCCCACCGTAGTGCTGCCCTGGGACATGGTGGCGCACGGGTCACGCTGCCGTGTCAGGCGCGCGGGCCCGTGATCGCGAGGACCTCGGCGTGCAGGCGCCCGTTCGTCGCGACGCCGCTGCCGCCGTCGGCCGTGGCGCGCCCGTCGAAGGTGGTGAACCGTCCGCCGGCTGCCTCGACCACGGCCTTGCATGCCGCGAAGTCCCACCGGCTGGCGATCGCCTCGGCGCAGACGTCCATGGCGCCCTCGGCGACGAGGCAGAAGCCGTGGAAGTCACCGTAGGCGCGCTGACGCACCGTGGTCGCGACCAGCGCCGGGATGATGTCGGGGCGGCCGATCTCGTCGAAGCTGACGAGGTCGCCGAAGGTCACCTGGGCCTGATCGAGGCGGTCCACGTCGGACACGCGGATCTCGCGCTCTCCGCAGTGGGCCGGTCCACCTCGTCGACCGTCCCAGCGGAGCCCCAGGGCCGGGGCGGACACCACTCCCACCCGTTCGCCCTCGGCGTCGCACAGGGCGATCAGCGTGGCGTAGGACGGGTTGCCGGTGATGAACGAACGGGTCCCGTCGATCGGGTCGATGACCCATGTGGGCACGTCGACGTCGCCGGTGTGGCCGTCCTCCTCGCCGAGGACGGCGTGATCCGGGAACCGCTCGTGGATGGCGGCGCGCAACGCGCGTTCCACGGCCTGGTCGACCTCGGTCACCGGGGTGCCGTCACCCTTCGTGGCGACGTCGAGCCACGTGCGGAAGCCGTCCAACGTGAGCTCGTCGGCGAGATCAGCAAGCTCGTGGGCGAACGCCAACTCGGCTGCCAGCGCAGCCTGGGGGTCCTGCGACGTCACCAGTCGAACGACATGTCGTCGAAGC
>JBFJMP010000536.1:0-1885 GCA_041633895.1 Nitriliruptoraceae bacterium | reverse complement strand
GCCGGGTCCTCGAGGTGGACGACCAGGCTGTCGCCCACGAACGGCTGGGCGTCGACGACCCGATAGAACTCGGCGGTGCCGATGCGGACACCCCCGCGGTTGAGGGTGGCATCGGAACGGCCACTGATGACGCAGGCACCGGACTCCGCGATGGTGATCCAGTCGCCGTGGCGCCACACGCCCGGGAAGTCGTCGAAGTACGACGTCTGCAGTCGCGAGCCGTCGTCGTCGCCCCAGAAGCCGACGGGCATCGACGGCATCGGTGCGGTGATGACCAGTTCGCCCTGCTGTCCCAGGACCGGCTCCCCAGTGGGGTCGAAGGCCTCCACGCGGCAGCCGAGCATGCGGCAGGCGATCTCGCCGGAGCGGACGGGGAGCAGGGGCGCCGATCCGACGAACGCGGTGCACACGTCCGTGCCGCCACTGATCGAGCCGAGGTGGAGGTCGTCGTGCACGGCCTCGTACACCCATTCGAAGCCCTCGGGAGGCAGTGGCGCCCCGGTCGAGCCGACACCGCGGACCGCGGACAGGTCGTGGTCGTCGCGCGGCCGCAGTCCAGCCTTGTGGCAGGCCATGAGGAACGGGGCGGACACCCCGACGTAGGTCGTTGTCGTCTCCTCGGCGAGGGCCCACAGTGCGCCCAGGTCGGGATGACCCGGATCGCCGTCGAAGAGCACCGCGGCAGCCCCCACGAGGGGGCCGGACACCAGGAAGTTCCACATCATCCACCCGGTGGTGGAGAACCAGAAGAAGCGATCCTGGGGGCCGAGGTCGAGGTGGAGCGCCAGCGCCTTCGCGTGTTCGAGGGTGATGCCGCCGTGGCCGTGGACGATGGGCTTGGGCAGTCCGGTGGTCCCCGACGAGTAGAGGACGTAGAGGGGATGGTCGAAGGGCACGGGCTCGGCCCGGACCTCCACGGCAGACGGGTCGACGCCGTCGAGGTCCGACCACGAGATGGCCCCGTCCGCGAGGTCAGCAGGTGGGACATCGGGGTCGAGGTACCCGAGCGCGACGACGTGGTCGAGGCTCGGCAGGGCGGCCACGATCTCGCGCACCTGGGTGCGACGGTCGACGTCCTTGGCCCCGTAGCGGTAGCCGTCCACGGCCAGGAGCACGGTCGGTTCGATCTGGCTCCAACGGTCGACGACGGCTCGCGTGCCGAACTCCGGCGCACACGACGACCAGACCGCACCCAGTGAGGCGGTGGCGAGGAAGGCGATCATCGCCTCGGGGATGTTGGGCAGGTAGGCGGCCACCCGGTCACCGGGTGACACGCCGAGCGACCGCAGGCCAGCCGCGCATCGGGCAACCGCCGTCCGGAGTTCGGCGAGGGTCAGGTCGACCGGGGCGCGGGTCTGGGAGCGGGCCAGGATCGCGACGTCGTCGTCGGCCATCCCGTTGCCCGCGAGCACGCAGGCGGCATGGTTGAGGCGAGCCCCGGGGAACCAGTCCGCTCCCGGCATCGAGGCGTCCGGCAGTGCGGGACCGCCCCACTCGAGGCCGAGCAGGTCTTGTGCCACACGCGTCCAGAAGTCACCGAGATGGTCGACAGACCACGCCCACAGGTCGTCGTAGGTGTCGAGCGCGACGCCCGTGTCCGTGGCAACGGCTGTCATGAACCGTCCCATGCGCGTGCTGGTCCGGACGTCGGCTGGGGGCGTCCACAGGACGTCACCGGCGCTCAACTCGTCTCCCTCGGTCGTGTGTGCGGACAGTCAAGCAGCGTCGGGAGCCGGCGTCCGTTCCAGGTGGTCGAGGCCACCGACGGAACGGCGTCGATAGATGACCCACCCGACGATCGCCGTGGCGATGACCACCAGTCCGGCCGCCCCGTACGCGTCGGACACGCCCCGGCGGTCGGCGACGAGGCCGAACATCACGGTCG
>JBFJMP010000535.1:0-1890 GCA_041633895.1 Nitriliruptoraceae bacterium | reverse complement strand
CACCGGTGCGATCCACGGCACGGTCGCCGTGCATGTAGCCGTCGACAGCGAGCAGGACGGTCGGCTCGACCTGGCCCCAGCGGTCGATGACCGACCGCGCCCCGAACTCGGGGGCGCACGACGACCAGACGGCGCCGAGCGATGCCGTGGCCAGGAACGCCACCAGCGTCTCGGGGATGTTCGGGAGGTAGGCGACGACGCGGTCACCGGGGCCCACGCCGAGGCGCCGCAACCCGTCCGCACACCGGCGGACCTCGTCGCGCAGGTCCGCGAGCGTCAGCGAGGTGGGGCCGCGGCTCTGCGACTCGGCGACGACGGCGATGTCGTCGGCCCGCAGGCCGTTGCCGCGCAGCATGTGCTCGGCGTAGTTGAGCGTCGCCCCGGGGAACCAGCGCGCGCCCGGCATCCGGACGTCGTCGAGCACGGCCGTCGGCGGCTGGTGCGCGATGACCGCGACCTCGTCCCAGACCGCCGCCCAGAAGCCGTCGAGGTCGTCGACCGACCACTGCCACAGGGCCGCGTGGTCACCGACCGTGTCGGGTGCATGGCGCGCGGCGAACTGGCCGATCCGTGTGGTGGACCAGGCATCGGCGGGCGGGACCCATGTGCACTCGGCGTCGAACGGAGAAGGGACGGCGGGCACGGTCATGCCGGTGCCCCCGCGGTCACGGTGGGCACCGCCGACCGGGGCTCGGGGGCCAGTTCGACCCCAGCGGCCTCCGGTCCGCGACGACCGACGAGCGACAGCGCCGTGACGCTGCCGGTGAGCAGCAGCACCCCGATGACCTGCGTCACGGTGAGGGTGGCGTCGAACGCCACGCGACCGATGATGATCGCCACGACGGGAAAGGCCAGCTCGGCCAGGGTGGCGAGCGAGGCCGGGGCGTTGCGCAGACCGCGGTAGTACAGGAGGAGCGCGGCCAGCCCCGGGACGAGCGACAGCCCGACGATCGCGGGCATCGCGCCACCGGACGGGACGACCGTGGCTCCGGTCGCCAGCACCACGACCGCCGCTGCCGGCAGGCCGATGGCGAAGCGCAGCCCGGTGAGCGTGGTCGTGTCGAGCACCCCCGTCATGCGGCGGCCGAGGACGGTGCCCAGCGCCCACAGCGTGGCGGCGGCGACGCCCAGCGCCCCGGCCTCCAGTGTGCGCGGGACGATGACGGTGGGCTCTGCGAACGTGATGAGGTACGCGCCGGCGAGGGCCGGGACCACGAAGAGTGCGAGGCGAGCACGCGGACGCTCCCCCAGGATGACCCGCGCCCCGACGATCGCGACGAGCGGTTGGATCTTCTGCAGCAGCAGGGGCGTGGTCGGATCCCCCGTCGACAGCGCACGCGTGAACGCCAGTGTCGCCAGTGCCGACGCCCCGACGCCGATGAGCAGGAGGCTCGCCCAGTCCGCACGGCTCAGGCCAGCGAGGGTGTGCCGTCGACGCCAGATCGGGATGGCGAGCACGAGTGCGAGCAGGGCGTGTTCCCAGAAGACGACCGAGGCCGCGGCAGCGTCGAGCGCGAGGCCACGGCGAAAGAGGGCGTCCGTCCCCCAGAGGCCGGCGCCGACGGCGACGGTGGCGACGCCGATGGCGGTGGAGCGTGACGTGGTGGACATGGGAGACCCCGGTCGGGTGCGGGCGGTTCAGGCAGGTGGTCAGGCGCGCGGTCCTCAGGCGAGGGGGAGCAGGCCGGGGGCGCGGGCGGGTTCGGGCACGGCGTCGGAGGGCCAGCGCTTGCGGGACACGGTGGACAGCTTGGTGAGCAGGTTCATCGCCACGGGGTCGTCCTCACCGGGACGTGCCTCGATCAGCCCGGCATCGATCACGCCCTTCATCCAGTCCTCACCGCGTTCGGTCCGGATCAGGGTCAGGGTCCAGTTGTCGTCCGCACCGAT
>JBFJMP010000534.1:0-1949 GCA_041633895.1 Nitriliruptoraceae bacterium | reverse complement strand
GAAGCGGTCCTGGCTGCATGTCTCGTAGTAGGAGACGACGGGGCGCGCCAGCACCGGCCAGGTCCAGGCCTCGGCGCGGTAGGAGTGGTCGGCGTCGAGGTCGGAGTGGAAGGTGTAGACGGACTTGTGGAACCGCCAGAGCCCGGCCACCCGGGTGGTGACGGGTGTCGAGCACGATTCGGTGTCCCCACACTCCTTGCCGCCCTGGTAGCTGTTGCCGAAGTTCATCATCCACGGCGTCCACGTCACGAGGTACGTGGCCAGCGGGACGGCGACCAGCGTCGCGGCGATCAGGACGATGCCGCGCCCCGGCCGCGCATGCCACGTCGACAGCAGTCGGCGGCCACGTTGGACCTCGATCGCGATGGCGACGAGGCCGCCAGCACCCAGCGCGAGCACACCCGACCACTTGGTCGCGGCGGCCAGTCCGAACGCGACGCCGGCCAGGACCAGGAAACGGATGTCACGAGGTGGGAGGCGGTCATGCGGGCCCGGATCTGCGGCGGCCAGTGCCTCGTCCGCGGCTCGGGTCCGTTGGGCGTGGACCAGCAGCGCCCAGGCGCCGAGGATGATCCACAGCGCGAGGTAGATGTCGAGCATGGCCGTGCGCGCCTGCACGAGGAACACGCCGTCCACTGCGACCAGCAGGGCCGCCAGCGCGGCCGGGGCGGTGCGCCGGAACAGGCGCTTGCCCATCAGGTAGGTCAGCAGCACGCACACGGTGCCCGCGATGCCCCCCAGCATGCGCCACCCGGCCGGGTTGTCCCCGAAGAGGCGGATCGACATCGCGATCATCTGCTTGCCGACCGGGGGGTGGACGACGAACCCGCGCTCGACGCCCTGCTCGAGCATGTCCCGGGCGTCGTTCACGTAGTAGGTCTCGTCGAAGATGATCCGGTCGGGCTGGGTGAGCCCCCCGAGCATCAGCACCGCCGTCGTCCCGACGAGGAGCGCCGGCACGAGGATCTGCAACCAACGACGCCGGTCCTCCATGGCCCGGGAGTCTACGGAGCGATCGGCTCCACGCTGCGCGGCTGGTGCAGGACCGCGCCGGTCGCTCAGACGGAGGTCATCCCACCGTCGGCGGCGATGATCGCGCCCGTCATGAAGGCCGCGTCGTCGGACAGCAGGAAGGCGACCACCGCGGCGATCTCGTCCGGGGTGCCGAGGCGACCGAGTGGGTACTTCGGCACCGTCGCCGCGATGCCCGCGTCGAGGTCGCCGCCCCCCCGTTGGCGCATGGCCTCGTCGATGAGGGGCGTCCGCACGGTGCCGGGGCACACGGCGTTGACGCGGATCCCGGAGGGGGCGAGGTCCGCCGACAACGCGCGTGTCATGCCGACCACGCCGCCCTTGGCCGCGCAGTAGGCCACCGCGTTGGCGATCCCCACGAGGCCGGCGACCGAGGCGATGTTCACGATGGACCCGCCGGTCGCACCGAGGTGGGGGACCGCGGCCCGGGTCATCAGGAAGGTGCCCGTCAGGTTCACCTCGAGGCACCGCGCGAACCCGGCGGGTGTCACCGTCGTCACGTCCCCGGGGGTCATGATCCCGGCGCAGTTGACCAGCCCGGTCACCGCTCCGAGCGCCTCGAACGCCGTGGCGATGCCCGCTTCGTCCGTGACGTCCACGACCGCGGTGGAGGTCGACTCACCGAGCCCGGCCGTCGCCGCGTCGAGCTGGCTGTCGTCACGGTCGAGCATCACGACGTGGGCGCCCTGGGCCACACAACGGCGGGTCACGGCCAGGCCGATGCCGGACGCGGCGCCCGTGACCACGATGGTGTGCCCGCCCAGGGGCTCGTTCTGGTCGTCGGCAACCACGTCGTCACTCCGTCGTCGGGACCGTGATCGGTCCCGGACGGGCCACCACGCTGCGTGCAGCGTCTTGTCCCGGCGTCGCGAGAGCCTCCCTCCGAGCGGACAAGAGTCGCCGGTCGTTCCGTCCCG
>JBFJMP010000533.1:0-1963 GCA_041633895.1 Nitriliruptoraceae bacterium | reverse complement strand
AGCACACTCGCATCGACGAGGACGCTGCCGCGGCCATCCGGCATGCGCGATCGTTCGACCGTCACGGCGGCCCCCACACGGACCACCTCGGCGGGCTCGACCTCGACGATGCCGCGGCCCATCACGGAGCGATCCCGATGGGACGTCACGCCGAGCTCCACGAGTTCGACGGGTCCGTGCCGTTGCCGCGCCCCGGTGACGTCCCGGCGGCGCCCCCGCCCGAGGACGCGCCGGTCAGCTGAGGCCGCGGGCCAGCGTGGCGAAGCGGTCGCCTCGCTCCTCGTACGACGTGAACGCGCCGAACGACGGTGCCGCCGGAGAGAGCAGCACGACACCGCCCGGAGGCGTGTCGCGGTCGGCGATCCGAACCGCGTCGGCGAGGTCGCCGGCCACGAGGGTCCGTTCCTCCAGCCCCGCCTGGGCCAGGTCGTCGCCCAACCGTGTGCCCGTGTCCGGCATGGTCACGACGTGGACCTCTGCGCGGCGGGCGATCTCGGCCACGAGCGGCGTGTGGTCCTGGGTGCGGTCGTGGCCGCCGGCCAGCAGCGTGATCGGTCGATCCGGGAAGGCGCGCAACGCCGCCACCGCCGTCTCGGGGATGGTCGAGATCGAGTCGTCGATCCAGAGGCGACCGTCGTCGTGGACCACCTCGAGTCGATGCGGTAGGGGCGCGAAGTCGGCGACGGCGTCGAGCACGGACGTCGGGTCCACCTCGACGGCCTCGACGATCGCGAGGGCGGCCGCGAGGTTCGCCACGTGGTGCCCGCCGACCAGGCGCGACCGCGACAGGGCGGCGTGGAGGTCGGCGACCGGGATCCTGCGACGCCCCACGACGGCGGGGTCCTGCCGCACGTCGAACCAGCGCGGGTCGGTGTGGTCGGCCACCGCAGCGACGACCCCGGTGTCGGCGGCATTGGCGACGACCACGTCCGCGTGGTCCAGCAGGCGCGCCTTGTCGGCGTGGTAGCGGGCGTCCGAGCCGTGCCAGTCGACGTGGTCGCGCATCAGGTTCAGCAGCGCCCCGACCGCCACGTGGCCGTCGAAGTCGGCCAGCTGGTAGCTCGACAGCTCCACGACGACGTGGTCGACGTCGTGTGGGGGCCGCGGCAGGTCCAGCAGCGGCAGGCCGATGTTGCCGGCCATCACGGCCGTGCGACCGGCGGCCTGCAGCAGGTGCGTCGTGAGGGCGGTCGTGGTCGACTTGCCCTTCGTCGCCGTGATGGCGACGACGTTGTCGGGGCGGTGCAGTCCGAACCACACGTTGGTGGCGGTCGTCACCGGGATCCCACGCTCGCGTGCCAGCGCCAGCGGTTCGCGGTAGGGCGACACGCCGGGGGAGCGCAGCACGACGTCGATGGGCTGCGTGCGCAGTGCCTCGGCGGCGGCCGGGCCGACCGCAAGGTCGAAGCCGACGGTGGTGGCCTCGCGAGCGGTGTCGTCGTCGGCGTCCCCGTCGAGCAGCACGAGCACTGCGGCGTCGGGGGCGACCGCCCGGACGTGGCGGACGAGCGCGCGTCCGGCCCGCCCGTGCCCGTAGACGGCCACCAACCGGCACGCCTCCAGGTCAGAAGGCCGCACGGAACGCCTCGCGCAGGTCCGGTGGGAGGGTGGCGCTGTCGCCCGGTGCCAGCCGCGACTCGAGGTCGTCGCACCCGGCGCCGGTCTCGTCGCGCAGGGCGGCGATGACGGCCCGGTCGCGCCACTCGGGGCGACCGGCGAGGCACCGCAGGGCCGCCAGCGACTCCTCGGACTCGCCGACGCACTCGAACGGCTTGTCGACCCCGAGGCGGGCCAGTGCACGGAAGCCGTCGACCTGGTCCGGGTCGTCGAGCAGGTCGCGGCCCACGATGTCGATCACGCGTTCGCGCGACGTGAAGGGGGCCAGCGCGAGGAACACGAAGCGGCACTTGGGGCAGTCGCCGCACCACTCGGTGGTCTCGCCCTGCAGGTGGAACGCGCGGTT
>JBFJMP010000532.1:0-1963 GCA_041633895.1 Nitriliruptoraceae bacterium | reverse complement strand
GCACGCGTCCAGGACGCATTCCGCAACGCCCGCGACGAGGGGCGCGCGGCGCTGGTGATCTACCTGCCCGCCGGCTTCCCGGACGAGGACACCTCGCGTGCCTGCATGCGGGCAGCGGTGGAGGCCGGTGCCGACGTCATCGAGGTCGGGTTCCCGTTCTCGGACCCGATGATGGACGGCCCGGTCATCCAGGCGGCGAACCAGCACGTGCTCGACGCGGGCCTGACCGTCGACGACCACTTCGCCATGTGCGCCGACCTGACCGCCGAGATCGACGTGCCGGCGCTGGTCATGACCTACATCACGATCGCGGACACGCGTGGCTACGCGGCCTTCGCAGCGGACTGCGCGAAGGCCGGACTCGCCGGCGTGATCCTCCCGGACCTGCCGGCCAGCGAAGGGGCGCCGTGGCAGCAGGCCGCCCGTGACCACGACCTGGCGTCGGTGTTCCTCGCCAGCAGTGTGTCGACGGACGAACGCCTCGACGCCATCGCGGCCGCGTCGACGGGCTTCCTGTACGCGGTGGGACTGCTGGGCGTCACCGGGGTCAAGGGCGTGTCGCAGGACGAGTCCAGCGTGCTCGTCGAACGACTGCGCGCACGCACCGAGACGCCGATCGCCGTCGGCATCGGGGTCAAGACGCGTGAGGACGCGGCTCGCGTCGCCACCTACGCCGACGGGGTCATCGTCGGGTCGTCGGTCGTGCGGGCGGTTGCGGACGGCGATGCTGCCGGCGCCCCGGGGCGCGTCGGGGCCCTGGTGGCCGACCTGCGCGCCGGTTGTGAGCGCGGCTGACGGGCCGAACCGGCTGGCCGTCAGCCGACCGGTTGCAAGCGCCGGCTCAGCGGTCCCAGTCGGCCGGCCGTCAGCCGGCGTCGGGGCGCTCGTAGGTGCGCACCTCGGCGTCGATGTCACCCGCCACCTCGGCGAAGTCGGCCGGGTAGGTGACGACGTCCGGATCGCCGTCGGACACGAAGCGGCGATCGGGCTCGTCCAGCCAGTCCAGCCAGTCGTCCCAGGTGGGGTCCTCACCACGCCACGGTCCGTGGGCGGGGACGCGCATGACCGACGTCGGGTCGAACTCCACGTGGTGCGGCGAGCGTGTGGGCATCCAGCCGACCATGAACGCGAGGTCGTGCTGGTAGTTGGTGCCGTCGACCTCGCCCCCCATGACCACCTGCCGGTCCTCCGGGTACTGGCCGAAGGGCAGGGTGATCGTGGTGACAGGCGCGCCGGGGACCAGCGCCTCCAGTCGTGCCTGCGACCTGGCGATGTCGGCTGCGGCCTCGTCGTTGGACAGCGACGACAGGTCCTCGTGGTACTCGGAGTGGTTGGACAGGTCGAAACCGTGCTCGATGAGGTAGGTGAACTTGGCGGCGATGAGGTCGTCGTCGGACTCCCGGAACGGGACCGGCCAGTAGAAGGCGAACACGGCGCGCGCTCGCCACGTCGGGTCCGTCGCCTCCATGGCCTCGAGGATGCCGACGACCGAGTCGGGATGCGGAGCGCCGTCGTCGCCGAAGAACAGGTGTTCCTTGTAGGAGTCGTCGAAGGTCAAGAGGACGGGGGAGGTGCCGGCCGGGATCGGGAAGGTGCCGGACACGAACTCGTCCACCGAGATCGGTCGGTATCCGCGGTCGTACAGGTCCTGCAGCTGCTCCCGGAACACCGGCAGCGCCGTCTTGTAGTCCGCGGTGGTGTCCTGGATCTCATGCCACTCGGCTACGAGCACGCGTCCCAGCTCGTTGACGCGCATGCCGATGAGTTCGTCGTCGGTCAGGGCGACCGCTGGCGTGTCGGTGGCGTCGTCGGCCGCGGGGGTCGAACTCGACGCGGTCGGCTCAGGTGTCGGCGTCGTGTCCTGGGTCGGTGCATCGGTCGCGGACGTGGGGCTGGGGGAGGTGGGCTCGACGGCCGACGGCGCGTCCGACGAACAGGCGGATGCGAGCAGGGCGAGGGCGAG
>JBFJMP010000531.1:0-1966 GCA_041633895.1 Nitriliruptoraceae bacterium | reverse complement strand
CGTCGCCGTCCAGAGCTCGAGCATCACCACATCGGTTCTGGTCCCGATCGCGGCCACCGGCGTCATCAGCCTGCGGTCGCTGTACCCGATCACGTTGGGCGCCAACATCGGGACGACGGCGACGGCGCTGATCGCCAGCATGGCGACCGCCGAGCCAGCAGCGTTGACCGTGGCCATCGTGCACACCCTGTTCAACCTGTCGGGCATCGTGATCTTCTACGTCATCACACCCCTGCGGGACCTTGCGCCGCGCCTCGCCGAGGAGTTGGCGGCGCGTGCACGGATCGACCGCAGGATCCTGCCGGTGTACGTGATCGGGACGTTCGTGGTGGTGCCGTTCCTCGGCGTACTCGTGTTCGGTTAGAGGAGGACAACATGATCTGGGATGCGTTCAAGGGCAACGAGGGCCCCAGCCTCGACACGATGATCGGCCACGTCGCCGAGATGCTCGGCCACGCCCGCCACATCTTCGACGAGGCGATGAGCGCGCTGCTCGCGGGCGCCTCGACGGACGCGCTGGCCGACACGGTCTTCGGCACCGACCGGACGATCAACGAGCTCGAACGCGAGGTCCGGCGAGAGCTCGTCGTCCACCTCGGCGTGCACGGGACCGCCGACATCTCCGCTGTCCTGGTCGTGCTGATGGTCAGCCGCAAGGTCGAGCGCATCGGTGACAACGCCAAGAACATCTACGACCTCGCGACCTACGACGTGGACCTCCAGGACGCCGAGGACGCCGCGGAACTCCGCGCGGCGCGCGACGAGGTCTCGGCCATGATGGGCGAGGCAGCGGCGATCTTCAGCGCGGAGGACGACGAGCGGGCGCAGTCCTTCCTCGAGCGGTCCTGGGAACTGCAGCGCGTCTACGACGACAAGGTCGCGGAACTGGTCCGCTGGGAGGGCTCCGCGCACCATGCCGTGCCCCGCGCGCTCCTCTACCGCTATCTCAAGCGCATCGTCGCCAACCTGGAGGGCGTGGTTGCCGGTGTGGTCCATCCGCTGGACCTCATCGACTACGGGCCGGCCGGCGAAGAGGACAGCGAGACGTGACCGCCTAGGATTGGACCTCCGACCTGCGACCGGAGCCTTCCGATGCCTGATCCCGAGCGTCCAGACCGCAACCTCGCCCTCGAGATCGTCCGCGTGACCGAGGCGGCCGCACTCGCCGCCGCGCGTTGGCAGGGCCGCGGTGACAAGGAGGGTGGCGACCAGGCCGCTGTCGACGCCATGCGCAAGATGCTGGGCTCCGTCGAGATGGACGGCACCGTCATCATCGGGGAGGGCGAGAAGGACGAGGCCCCGATGCTCTACAACGGTGAGCGCGTCGGCACGGGCCACGCCCCCGCGGTCGACATCGCCGTGGACCCCATCGACGGGACGCGCCTGATGGCCGAGGGCCGCCCCGGCTCGCTCGCGGTCCTCGCCGCCGCCCCGGCCGGCACGATGTTCGACCCCGGCCCGTGTGTCTACATGCACAAGCTGGTCGTGGGCCCGGACGCGGTCGACGCGGTCGACATCGACGCTCCCATCGCCGACAACGTGGCCAAGATCGCCAAGGCCAAGGGCAAGGCCGTCGAGGACATCACGGTCATGATGCTCGACCGTGACCGCCACGAGGACTTCAAGCGTGACATCCGGGCCACGGGTGCCCGCCTGCAGCTGATCACGGACGGCGACGTCGCCGGCGCCGTGCTGGCCGCGTGGAGCGCACGCCCCGAGGTCGACCTCCACATCGGCATCGGCGGGACGCCCGAGGGCGTCACGGCCGCGTGCGCGGTCAAGGCGCTGGACGGGCGGATCCTCGGCAAGCTGTGGCCGCGCAACGACGAAGAGCGTTCGGCTGCGGTCAACCTGGGCTACGACCTCGATGCCGTCCTGGACACGCACGACCTCGTGACCTCGGACGACTGCTTCTTCTCGTGCACCGGCGTCACGCCCGGGCAGCTGGTCGCCGGCGTGGTCTTCG
>JBFJMP010000530.1:0-1968 GCA_041633895.1 Nitriliruptoraceae bacterium | reverse complement strand
TGGCGATCATGTCCCCGTCCACCGTCGCCTCCGCCTCCATGAGGATGCGCCGACCGTCGCGGTGGGTGATGCGGGATCGGAACTCGACGTCGCGTTCCACGGGGGTCGCCGCGAGGTAGCGGATGGTCAGTTCGCCGGTGAACGCCGGAATGCTGTGCACCGTCAGCAGGTAGCCGAGCACGTCGTCGAACACCGCAGCCACGATGCCGCCGTGTGCTCGTCCGGGTGCACCCTCGAAGGCGGCACCGAGGTGTGCGGTGGCACGGACCTCGTCGCCGTCCTGGAACACGTCGAGCCCGATGCCCAGCGGGTTCCACGGGCCGGACACGAAGCAGTCGTCGAAGTGCATGATGCGACCGGTCTCGTCCGTCTCCGGTTCGAGGAACGAGCGCGCCGCGGAGGCGATCGACCGCGCCCGCACGGGTGCCTGTTCGAGGTCCGCCGCGGCGCGATCGGACAGTTCCGCCGCCCGTTCGAGCATCTCCACGGGCGCCTCGTGCCGCATCAGCGCATGGCCGAGGCGACGCATCGCCTGCGCGGCCCGCCGTCGTGCGTCGTTGTGTGCGGCCGTGTCCATGTCAGGCTGGTCACTCACGTCGGAAGCCATGCGCTCGTCTCCGTCCCGGGACCCCCGAGGCTAGGCCGTCGGCCAGCCGCGACCGCGACCGTCCGACCGGACAGGACTCGTGCTTGCCCAGTGAGAAGGATTCTCACTAACGTGCGGACGCACCCAGCCGCCCACCGCTCTCCCTGCTGACCCGGAGGTCCGCCCCGTGACTGACATCCCCGACATCGAACCGACCGAGACCGACGAGCGCCTTGCGCTGGAGTTCATGAAGGTCAAGGACGAGACGAACCTGCGCGGTGTCCCGGAGGGCGACCAGGACTGCAGCAACTGCCACTTCTACGCAGACCCCGCCAAGGAGGTCGCGTACTGCTGGCACGACAAGCTCGAGATCATGGTCGGGGCGAAGTGGTGGTGCGACCGCTGGGAGGCCATCGGCGCCTCCGACGAGGTCGAGTCCGCCGAGGACAAGCGTGAGGCCATGACCAAGCAGTTCACGCTGGTCGAGGACAACCAGTGGGTCGGCGAGCCGAAGTTCGGCGAGCAGTGCAACACCTGCGTCTACTACCTGTCGCCCGACGACACCGTCAGCTACTGCTGGCACCCGAAGCTGCAGGTGGGCGTGGGCTTCGACCACTGGTGCACCTGGTGGGAAGAGATCCCCGGCTGACCCCGCTCAGCCCCTGACTCAGTCGCCCTCGGTGGATTCGTCCGCCGGGGGCGGCGTCACTTCGACGCGCCCCGCACGGCGTCCGGCGACCGTCGCGATCCGCAGGCGCCAGCCCTCGAACAGGACGACGTCGCCGCGCTCGGGGAGCCGTTCGAGGCGCTCGACGAGGAAGCCGTTCACGGTCTCGGTCTCGCCATCGGGCAGCCGGAGGCCGGTCAGCCGCTCCAGCTCGTCGCGCCGCAGCAGGCCGTCGACGGACCAGGAGTCCCCCGAGCGACGGCGCACCGCCCGCGTCGGGTCGAACTCGTCCTCGATCTCGCCGACCAACTCCTCCAGCACGTCCTCGAGCGTGACGAGACCGGCCGTCGCCCCGTACTCGTCGACGACCAGCACGGCATGGGACCGGTCGGCGCGCATGTCGGCCAGCAGGTCCTGCAGACCGCGGGTCTCGGGGACGGCGGTGATGGGGCGCAGGATGTCGGACACGACGAGGCCGTCGACGTCCTCCGGGTCCCGGGTCAGGACGTCCTTGACGTGGACCATGCCGATGACGTCGTCCGGGTCGTCGTGGTGGACCGGGAAGCGGGTGTGGCCGGTCCTGGCCGCAAGGTCGAGAACGGCCTCGGCGCTGTCCGTGTCGGCCAGCGTGACGAGGTCGGGGCGCGGCGTCATCGCCGACTCGGCGTCGATGTCGTTGAGCAACAGGGCCGCCGTGAGCACGCGCGCATCCTGC
>JBFJMP010000529.1:0-1976 GCA_041633895.1 Nitriliruptoraceae bacterium | reverse complement strand
CGCCGCCGAGGACCGCCTCGTCCTGTGCTGCGGTCGCTACGAGGGGATCGACGAGCGTGTCCACGACCTCGTCGCGACCGACGAGGTCTCGATCGGCGACTACGTGCTGTTCGGCGGTGAGGTCGCGGCCCTCGTGGTGCTCGAGGCGGTCGTGCGCCTGCTGCCCGGGGTCGTGGGCAACGAGGCATCACCGCTCGACGAGTCGTTCTCGGACGGCCTGCTCGAGTACCCGCACTTCACCCGCCCCGGCGAGATCCGGGGCCATGCGGTCCCCGAGGTGCTGTTGAGCGGCAACCACGCCCTGATCGAGGCGTGGCGCCGCGAGCAGGCCGAGCGCCTGACCAGGGAGCGTCGCCCCGACCTCTGAGCCCACCCGGACCGGTCCGGGGAGCGGTACCGTCGTGGTCCGGTGACCGCTCCGGTTGCCGCTGTGGGCAGTTGGGCGTATCCTCCTGCGCACAGCAGCGGCCCCTGCGCGCACGCGCATGCATGCGTCGCCTGCGGTCGCGGAACACGTTCGCGGCATCGCAGCACAGCGCTCGTGGCCACCCCCTTCAGCTTCAGTCCCAAAAGGCATGCCGATGAACAAGGTCGACGTCATCGAGAGCGCGCGCATGCGCGACGACGTTCCGGACTTCCGTCCCGGCGACAACGTCAAGGTCCACGTCAAGGTCGTCGAGGGCACCCGCTCGCGCATCCAGGTGTTCGAGGGCGTCGTCATCGCCCGTCAGGGCGGCGGCATCCGCGAGACCTTCACGGTCCGCAAGGTGTCCTTCGGCGTCGGCGTCGAGCGCACCTTCCCCGTGCACGCCCCGACGGTCGACCACATCGAGGTCACCCGCCGCGGCAAGGTCCGTCGCGCGAAGCTGTACTACCTCCGCGACCGGGTCGGCAAGAAGGCCCGCATCAAGGAGAAGCGGGAACCCGCCGCCAACTGACGGAGTCGGTCGTGACCGACGGGCACGACCCGACGTCCGACGAACCGATCGACGAGCCGACTGACGAGCTCTTCGCGGGCCGTCCGGCGGTGCCGTCAGATCCGGTTCCGGTCGATCCGGCTCGGGCTGGACGCACGCCGTCGTCGGACGACCTGAACTTCGCGATGGGCGAGCTCGGGTCGAAGGCCCGCGAGCGGGCGAGCGCGAAGGACGACGACTCGATCGGGTCGTTCCTCAAGGAACTACCGGTCCTGCTCCTCATCGCGTTCGGGCTCGCCTTCCTGCTGCGCACCTTCGTCGTGCAGGTGTTCTACATCCCGTCCGCGTCGATGCGGCCGACCCTCCTCGAGGACGACCGCATCGTCGTCGAGAAGATCTCCTACCTCTTCGGTGGCCCGGACCGCGGGGACGTGGTCGTGTTCGCCGGTGACGAGGATCCCCGCTTCACGGAGCCCGAGACCGGCGTCCAGCGCGTCGTGCGGGGCGTCGGCCAGTTCCTCGGCGTCGTGCCCGTTGACGCCCACGACCTGGTCAAGCGCGTGATCGGCCTGCCCGGCGACGAGGTCGTGATGGTCGACGGCGTCGTGTCCGTCAATGGCGTCGAACTCGACGAGCCCTACGCGATGCTCGACTCCGACGACGGCGAGTGGACGGTCCCCGAGGGGCAGCTCTTCGTCATGGGTGACAACCGGTCCAACTCGGCGGACTCCCGCTCGACGCTGGGCTACGTCGACGTCGACGACATCGTCGGCCGAGCGGTCATCCGGATCTGGCCCGTCGATCGCTTCGGCAGCATCGAGGGTGACGGCGACGACTTCGGTGACGGCGAGGGCGGGGCGCTGCCGGCGGCCATGGGCCTGGCCCCGGTCGTCGGGTTCGTCGTGCGGAAGCGCGCAGCCTGAGTCGGTGCGGAAGCGCGCAGCCTGAGTCGTGCGGAAGCGCGCAGCCTGACTCAGTGGTCGTCGAACAGCGTGGGCGTGACGAGCTTCGCGATCGGCGCCCACGAATGCCGGTGCAGGTCACAGGGGCCGTGCTCGG
>JBFJMP010000528.1:0-1979 GCA_041633895.1 Nitriliruptoraceae bacterium | reverse complement strand
GCGGCGCGCTCGATCTCGGCCAGTTCCTCGTCGTTGATCGTGCCGCGCCCACGCGCGCCCACGGCCTCGAAGACGTTCTGGATCGTGATGTCCTCGCCGTGCAGGGTGCCCGGCATGATCGAGCCGCCGTACAGGAACACGCTCGGGACGTCGAGTCGGGCGGCCGCCATGACCATGCCCGGCAGCGACTTGTCACAGCCGGCGAAGGTGACCATGCCGTCGAGGCGTTCGGCGTGCATGACCGTCTCGACCGAGTCCGCGATGACCTCGCGCGACACCAGCGAGGCACGCATGCCCTCGTGACCCATGGCGATGCCGTCGGACACGGCGATCGTGTTGAACTCCAGCGGGTAGCCGCCGGCGTCGAACACGCCCTGCTTCGCCTGCTTGGCCAGTCGGTCCAGCGGCATGTTGCAGGGGGTGACCTCGTTCCAGGCGGCAGCGACGCCGACCTGGGGCTTCGTGAAGTCCTCGTCCGTCATGCCGACGGCGCGCAGCATCGCCCGTGCGGGGGCGCGCTCGTAGCCGTCGGTCACGTCGCGGGAGCGGTGCTTTGGGTCAGCCATCGGGTCACCTCGTGAAGCCGGTCGCACACATATGACCACAGCGTGGGGCGGTGCGCGAAGTCCGCGCAGGGCTCACGCGTGGCCTAGCGTTCCGAGTCCGCCCCGTTGCCGGAGTTGACCGTGACCGACGTCCCCCCACCCACCATCGAGGGCTACCCGCCGAAGTACGCCGACGCCATGGCCGGCCAGATGGGGCCGTTCAACGAGCACATGGGGCTGCGACTGACCCACGTCAGCCCCGACCGACTCGAGGCGGCGATGGTGTGCGACGAGCGCCACCACCAGCCGATGGGCATCGTGCACGGCGGGGTGTGGTGCTCGATCGTCGAGACGCTCGCCTCGATGGCCGGAGCCTTCCGTGCGGCCGCCGACGGCAACGTCGTCGTCGGGGTGAACAACTCGACCGACTTCCTGCGGGCGCATCGGACCGGGCCGGTGACCGCGGTCGCAACCCCCATCCACGTCGGGCGCATGCAGCACCTGTGGGCCGTCGACATCACCCGCGACGAGGACGGCAAGACCGTCGCGCGTGGCCAGGTCCGGATCCAGGTCCTGCCCATGGATCGTGAACTCGCCGGCCAGACCGCCCTCCCGAACGCCGCCACCCCGTCCACAGACCCACAGGAGTCCCGCCCATGAAGTACGACAGCGTCGCCTTCATCCCGAACCCGGCCGAGGCCGGTCCGTCCGCGCAGGCCGCACAGGCTGCCGGGGCCGACTCCTGGTTCACCGCCGAGGTCGGCTACGACCCCTTCGTCGCGTGCGCCGCGGCAGCCGCGGCCGCACCCGGCCTCGAGATCGGCACGGCGATCGCCGTGGCGTTCGCCCGCACGCCGATGACCGTGGCCTACTCGGCCAATGACCTGCAGGGGCTGACGGGTGGGAAGTTCGTCCTCGGCCTCGGCACACAGATCAAGCCGCACATCGAACGCCGCTACGGCATGGAGTGGTCGAAGCCAGCCGCACGCATGGAGGAGTTCATCGCGGCACTGCACGCGATCTGGACCTCGTGGCGCGAGGGAACGCGCCTCGACTTCAGTGGGGACTTCTACGAGCACACGCTGATGACGCCGATGTTCTCGGGCACGGACCACGGCTTCGGACCGCCGAAGATCGCCATGGCCGCGGTGGGTCCGCTGATGACCAAGGTCACCGGTCGCGCCGCGGATCTGTTCCTGGCACACGCCTTCACGACCGAGAAGTTCCTCCGCGAGACGTCGTTGCCCGCGCTGTACGCCGGGATCGAGGAAGCCGGTCGCGCACGCGAGGACGTCGGCATCAACGTCACGTCGTTCGTCATCACGGGCCGCACCGACGAGGAGCGCGCCGGGACCGAGGCGATGGTCCGCAACCAGTTGGCCTTCTACGGTTCGACCCCTGCCTACCGCCCGGTCCTGGAGGCGCACGGCTGGG
>JBFJMP010000527.1:0-1982 GCA_041633895.1 Nitriliruptoraceae bacterium | reverse complement strand
GGCGGAACGGCCGGTCGGTCACGCCGGCCATCGGCGCCAGCGCGAGGCGATTGGCGACTTCGTAGGGTCCGATCCTAAACGGCATCGGGTTGCGGCCCGCGTCCGGGTGTCGGATCGGTCTCGGCGGCCGGATCGGCGGACCGAGCTGTCCGACGTCGAGGACGTCGACATCAGCGAGGCCATCATGGAGATGGAGCTGCAGGAGGTTGCCTACAAGGCCACCCTGGCGGCGCTGGGACGTGCCCTGCCCGACTCCCTGGTGTCCTTCCTCCGGTGAGCGCCCCGGCTGGCCGCGTAGGCTGGGCCCAGCGCACTCCCCCGACCTCGCGAGTCGCGATGACCACGTCCTCCACCGATGCGCCCGAGGCCCTCGACGACCGGGTGCTCGACTTCCCCCTCGGCATCCCCGGCTTCCCGGGCGCGACCCACTGGGTGCTGACCGACCTCGTCGAGGACGGGGCGTTCCAGCTCCTGCAGAGCCTCGACAACGAGGAGCTCTCGATGGTCGTCAGCGTGCCGTGGCTGTTCTTCCCCGACTACGCCCCGAACCTGGCGGACGGCGAGGTCGAGGCCCTGGGCATCGAGTCGGCCGAGGACGCCATCGTGTTCTGCTCGGTGACCGTCCCCGAGGGCGATGCGCCGCCGACCATGAACCTGCTGAGCCCGTTCGTCGCCAACCGCCACACGCGCGTCGCGCGTCAGGTCGTGCTGGACGACGACGAGGACCGGATCCGCACGCCGCTGCCGTTGGGAGCCTGACATGCTCGTGCTGACCCGACGCCCCGGTGAAGCCATCGTCATCGGCAGCGACGTCAAGATCACCGTCCTCGAGGTGCGTGGCGACCAGATCCGAATCGGCATCGACGCGCCCCGCTCCGTCAAGGTGCACCGCGAAGAGGTCTACCGCGAGATCGAACGCACCAACGCGGACGCGATCAGTTCGGCTGGTCGGGCCGCGGACCTGGCCCGCGGTGGTCGGCTGCCACGACCGTCGCGTGCACGTGTCGTCCCGCCTCAGGACCGGCCGGGCGCCAGCGACGACAGGTAGGGCGCGGGGTCGATCGACGCCCCGTCGCGCCGGATCTCGAAGTGCAGGTGCGGGCCCGTCGACGCGCCCGTCGAGCCCACACGACCCACGACCTGGCCGGCGGTGACCGCCTGACCCACCTCGACGTCCAGGACGGACTGGTGGGCGTACCGGGACGTGATCCCGTTCCCGTGGTCGATGACGACCAGGTTGCCGTAGCCGCCCCGTCGTCCGGCCTCGACGACGGTCCCGGCAGCGAACGCCCCGATGGGGGTGCCGGCGGGCGCACCCATGTCGACGCCGTGGTGCATGCGCACGTCCCCGTGGATGGGGTGCACGCGTGGGCCGTGACCGGACCCGACCTCGACGTCGAGGGGGCGCGCGGTGACGGCGAGGCCCAGGTCGGGGGCTGTGCCGAACGACGTCGAGGCCGCGACCGCGGGACGCACGACCGTGGGGTTCGGGGTCGTCATGGAGGGCGTGACACCCGGCAGGGTCGTGGCGCCCAGCATCTGGGACAGGGTGACGCTGGTGTCCGCCCGGACACCGGCGCCGACGGTTGCGAGGGAGCGGCCCGTCGCGCTCGCCGACCGGGACATGGCCGTTCCGAGGAGGGTGGAGAACTCCGCGGGCGCACCGTCGCGGCCCGTGCCCGGCTCAGCCACGGTTGATGCGGTCGAGCGTTGGGCAGGCGGCGCCAGGGCCGCCATGCGGGCCCGAACGGCGGCGAGGTGGTCGAGGCCGGCGGCCACGGGGCGAACGAAGTCCATGCATCCCCTGTCGACGGCACGACACCCCACTTGAGGGGTGGTGGTGCCTCCACCACGTTTCAACCGGGTCGTCCGAGTGCGATCTGCGCACGTGTCCGGTCCGTGTGGCCCATGACCGTGAAATTCCGGGCACAACCGTCATTTCGGTACGTACGAACGGTCACCGTCCGCAACCCTCCGCGACG
>JBFJMP010000526.1:0-1993 GCA_041633895.1 Nitriliruptoraceae bacterium | reverse complement strand
GCGGTGGTCACCGGAGACCGGCCCGCGCACCCTGCGTCGCTACGACCTCGACGTCCTGCGTCCGGGCGACCGCGCGCTTCCCACCCCCATCGAGGTCGCCACCCCCGACGGCGCGGTCACGCACGCCATCCTGCACGCCCCGGCGAACGCCGACGTCGTCGGACCGGAGGGTGAGCGCCCGCCCCTCGTCGTGTTCACCCACGGCGGACCGACCGGCAACGCCCACCCGGTCCTCACCGCCGCGATCGCGTACTGGACCACCCGCGGATTCGCGGTGGCCGACGTCAACTACCGAGGCAGCAGTGGCCACGGGCGGGCCTACCGCGAAGCGTTGTACGGCCAGTGGGGTGTGCTCGACGTCGTGGACACCATCGCGGTCGCGACCGACCTCGCGCGACGCGGCGTCGTCGACGGTGACCGCATGGCGATCCGAGGTGGCAGCGCGGGCGGCTACACGACCCTCATGGTGCTCACCGAGCCCGAGCACCCCTTCGCGTGTGGGACGTCGTTCTTCGGCGTCTCCGACCTGGCACGCCTCGCACGGGACACCCACAAGTTCGAGTCCCGCTACCTCGACCAGGTGGTCGGTCCGTTGCCCGCCGCGGCTGCCACCTACGACGAGCGTTCGCCGATCACCCGCGTGGACCAACTGTCGCGCCCGTTGCTCGTGCTGCAGGGCCTCGAGGACGAGGTCGTGCCGCCGTCACAGGCCGAGGCGATCGTCGGCGCCGCCGCGGCACGTGGGGTGCCGCACGCCTACCTCGCCTTCGAGGGCGAGCAGCACGGCTTCCGTCGCGCCGAGAACATCGTCACGTGGCTGGAGTCGGAGCTGGCCTTCTACGGCCAGGTGATGGGGTTCACACCCGCAGGCGAGCTGCCAACCCTCCGTCTCGACTGACACGCCGGACATAGAGTCGTTTCGACGCCGAGTCGGGAGTTCGGGATGTCGCGACGGATCACGAGTTCGCTGGCCACGGCGATGCTGCTGCTGGGGATGGTGGTGGCGACGACCGTGCCGGCTGCCGCCACCGGCTCGGAGCAGCTGTTCTTCTCCTCGAACGACGTGTCGGGTGGGCAGGGGTGGCTGTTCGACGAGTTCGGCTTCCGCTCCGACGACCTCGGCATCACGTCCGCGACCATCACGGTCGAGACGGCGACCAACTCGTTCAGCTCCACGACGTCCGAGTTCTGGGAACCGAACCCGGGTGTCGACAAGCAGTGGGCGTGGAGTGTCGACGACCTGCCACCCGTCCGCCTCGGCGGACCGCTCACGCTGACCGTCGAGCGCCACCCGTCCGGGGCCACGACGACCTGGGACGTACCCAACGGGCTGTCCGTTCGGATGCAGCGTTCCGGCGGGACCACCGTGTCCGGTGTCGCCACACCCGGCCGCGACGTGCGGATCAACTTCTACGACACGACGCCGGGCACCTCGGTCGAGCGCACGCTCACCCCGAACGCCGATGGCACGTGGAGCACCAACCTCGCCGTCGCCGGCACCCACCCGTCCGACGTCGGCACGCTGTCTGGCACCTTCGACCAGGGCGCGCAGGCCTGGGCGATGCAGACGCTGGTCGCTGGAGACGGCACGAAGCTCGAACTCGGTGACACCGACTACCTCCCGCTGGTGCGCACCGTGACGGCCCAGGGCGACGCGACCACCGCACGGGTGGACGTCCTCGGCGTCGACCCGTCCCTGCCGCTGCAACTCGCCGGCACCTCGCTGTCCGGGGCGACCACCGCGTCGCGCGGACCGCTCGACGTGTCGGGCGGGGCGACCGTGACCCAGGCGGGGGCCATCCTGCCGATCCCGGCCGGCGTCGGCGGCGTCACCAGCGTCAACACGACGAGCGGCGTCGTGACCGGGACGAGCTACCCGAACCAGACCGTGTTCGTCGACTGGTTCGACGCCAGCGGATCGGGCTTCGGTTCGACGACGGCCAACGGCGCGGGCGCCTGGACGCTCGACACCTCCACTTCCGGCCATCCCATC
>JBFJMP010000525.1:0-1997 GCA_041633895.1 Nitriliruptoraceae bacterium | reverse complement strand
GCGCCGCCCGGTCGGCACGCAGCGGCGACAAGGCGCTCATCGCAGAAGCCGCCCTGATCGAGCGGCTGCGCGAGCACCTGGACGCCGGGTCGCCGGCCCGCACGTTCGACTGGGGCGACTCCGACACCGACGCGCTGCGACGCGAACTCAGCCTGCTGACGGCCAAGCCCGTCCTGTACGCCGCGAACGTGTCCGACGAGGACGTCGTCGACGGCAACGAGCACGTGGACGTGGTCCGCAAGATCGCCGAGGCGGAGGGCGCCGAGGTCGTGGTCATCTGCGCCCAGGTCGAGGCCGAGCTCGCTGAACTCGAGGATGCCGACCGGGCCGAGTTCCTCGAGTCCCTGGGCCTCGAGCGCTCCGGGCTCGAGCGGTTGATCGACCGCGCCTACACGCTGCTCGGCCTCCTGACCTACTTCACGACCGGCCCCAAGGAGACACGGGCGTGGACCGTGCCCGCGGGTTCGACCGCACCTCGTGCGGCCCGCGAGATCCACACCGACTTCGAGCGCGGCTTCATCCGCGCGGAGGTCATCGCCTACGACGACCTCGACGCCCTCGGCTCCGAGTCGGCGGCGCGCGACGCCGGTCGCCTCCGCAGCGAGGGCAAGGAGTACATCGTCGCCGACGGTGACGTCATCCACTTCCGATTCAACGTCTGACACGGCGCCCGCGCGCACAGGAGAACACGAACATGGCCCGCACCGAACCGATCACGCGCCTCGAAGTCGCTGCCTGCCCGATCCACCGGCTGGCCGTCAAGCACTACGCCAGCCACGCGGTCGGCTGCGACTGCCTGTCCGACGAGCGTCGCGAGGAACTGGCGGTCCGCCTTTCGCAGGCCCGCGCCGAGGGCAACCCGCTTGCCGAGATGGCAGAGTGACCTCCCGCTGATCCGAGGCACCCGCAGGGCACGAACCCGGAACGGATGACGACGGAGACGGCATGGCACGTGATGGCCTCGGTGGACGGCTCGGACGTGGGGCCCGCCTTGCGCGGACCGGCGCCCGGGGCGCGCTCGGCCTCGCCGGAGCCAACGTCCGCCGCTTGGCCGGTGACGACACGGCCCAGGACATCGCCCACGAGGAACTGGCGGCCCGTCTCGCGGAGGTGCTCGGCGAGATGAAGGGGGCGGCCATGAAGGTGGGGCAACTCCTCAGCTTCGTCGACCTCGACCTTCCCGACGAGGTGCGGTCGGTCTACCACGAGGCACTGGCCGGGCTGCGTGACCAGGCCCCGCCGATGGACCCGGACAAGATCGAACGGGTCATCGCCGAGGACTTCGGGGAACCGGCCACCGCCGTGTTCGCCGAATGGAACCGGGAGCCCCTGGCGGCCGCCTCCATCGGCCAGGTCCACGAGGCCCGGCTGCACGACGGGCGTCGCGTCGCCGTCAAGGTCCAGTACCCGGGCGTCGCGGATGCCGTCCGAGCCGATCTGCGCAACGCCGAGACGTTTGCGCCCATCGGGCGACTCATCGCGCCCAACCAGGAGATCGGACCGGTCCTCGACGAGATCCGTGATCGCGTGGAGGACGAACTCGACTACCGGCGTGAGGCCCAGTACCAGGGGGCCTTCGCGAGCCGCTACGCCGGTCACCCCTTCATCGTCGTCCCCGGCGTCGTCACTGAGCTGTGCCGCGACCGGGTGCTCGTCAGCGACCTCGTCGAGGGCCGTCGCTTCGACGACGTCGTTCGCGATGGCGACGAGGCCCTCCACCAGCGTGTGGGTGAGATCATCTTCCGGTACGCGTTCGGCTCGATCGGCCGGTTCCGCCTGTTCAACGGCGACCCGCACCCCGGCAACTACCTCGTGCTCGGCGACGGCCGGGTCGCGTTCCTCGACTACGGCTCCGTCAAGATGTTCACGGTCGAGCGCCACCAGCAGCTGCGGGCCATCGACGACGCGATCATCCAGGACGACCGTGTCGCGTTCCTGGCGCTGATGCGCGATCTGCGCTTCGTGCCGCCGGGCGTGGACGTCGACGAGGACATGCT
>JBFJMP010000524.1:0-1999 GCA_041633895.1 Nitriliruptoraceae bacterium | reverse complement strand
GCTTGCCGACGATGAGCGCGCCCATCGGGAAGTCCGGTCCGTGCACCCGCTCGAGCAGCGCGTCGAGCAGCTCCTCACGGGTGGCCTCGGGGTTCTCCAGCGCCCACTGCACGCCGTCGGCGATCTCCCGCAGGTTGTGCGGCGGGATGTTGGTCGCCATGCCGACCGCGATGCCGGTCGAGCCGTTGGCGAGCAGGTTGGGGAAGCGCGCCGGCAGGACCGTCGGCTCCTCCTCGTACCCGTCGTAGTTGGGGACGAAGTCGACGGTCTCCTCGTCGATGTCGCGCAGCAACTCCATCGCCAGGCGCGACAGGCGCGACTCGGTGTACCGCATGGCGGCCGGCGGGTCGCCGTCGACCGAACCGAAGTTGCCGTGGCCGTCGATCAGTTCGTAGCGGATCGAGAAGTCCTGGCCCATGCGCACGAGGGCGTCGTAGATCGCCGAGTCACCGTGCGGGTGGTACTTCTTCATCACGTCGCCGACGGCGGACGCGCACTTGCGGTACGGCGAGGTGGGGCGCAGGCCCGTCTCGTCCATCGAGTACAGGATGCGGCGGTGCACCGGCTTGAGGCCGTCACGCACGTCCGGCAGGGCGCGTCCGACGATCACGGACATCGCGTAGTCGAGGTACGAGGACTTCATCTCGTCCTCGATGACCACCGTGGTCACCCGTGCGCCGACCGGGGTCCCGGCCTCGTCGGTGACGACATCCGGCGTCGCCTCGTCGCCACCCGAAGGGGCGTCGCCAGCGGGTGTGGTGGGAGTGTCGTCAGCCACGTGGAGCCTCGAGCAGGTCGGCGAAGACCCGGTCCGTCACGGCCGCGGAGAAACCTGCGGTGAGGCGCGCTGACCGACTCCGAGTCACCTCCACAGCCTAGTCGCTGGCAGGCCGTCACCCATGCACCTGCCAGCCCCTCCTGCGGGTGCGCACGCACCTGTCGACAATCACCTCGAGGGGGGCGTAGTGTCCGTCGCCTTCGGGCACGAGGGGCGCCCACCGAGCATGAGGCCGGCATGGCGCACACCGCCCGCCGTCGCACCGTCACGATGGGCATGGTGGCCGCGCTGGCCCTCGCCCTGCCGGCTGCGGCGACCTACCCGACCCAGACCGTGCTCTCGGGCGCACCGACGGCGACCACCCACGTCGGTCGGGCCGAGATCTCGCCCGACGGCGCGTGGGTGGTGTTCACGGCCAACCTGCGCAACAAGGGCACGGAGCTGTGGTCGCTCCCCCTCGACGGATCGACGACGACCCCGATCCGGCTGACGAACACGCCGGTGCCGGGCGGTGGTGTGTGGCCCACCGACATCGTGATCAGCCCGGACTCGCGGTACGTCGTGACGACCGGGGACCTCGAGGTCGACGAGCAGTGGCACGTGTACTCCGTCCCCATCGACCGGGGCGGCCAGCAGTTGCGCCTCAGCGGCGGCAACGGACGCGTGAACACCACGCCCCGGATCTCGCCCGACTCGTCACGGGTGCTCTACATCGAGGACCTGAACGCACCGAACGTCCATGAGCTGTTCTCGGCGCCGATCCGTGCCGCAGACAGCCAGATCACCCTGAGCACGACGGTGGTGTCCGAGGGCGACGTCACCGGCATGACGTTCGCCCCCGACGGCACGCACGTGGCGTACCTCGGTGACCTCACCGTCGATGACCACTGGGAGGTCTACGTCGCCCCCGTCGACACGGCCGGCGGCCAGACCACGCTGAGCCAGGCGCCACCCACGGGGAACGTGACGTCGGGCCCGCGGATCTCCCCGGACGGGACCACGGTCGTCTACGCCGGTGACCTGACCGTCGACGAGCGCGTCGAGGTGTACTCGCGGCCGCTCGACGCGAGCCGCGACCAGGTGCGGCTCAGCTCGTCCGCGCACCCGGCCGGCGATGCCGGGCTCGTCACCATCACGCCGGACTCGTCGACCGTCGTCTATCGCGGCGACCTGACGACCGATGAGATCCAAGGTGTCTACGCCGCACCGATCGGCACATCG
>JBFJMP010000523.1:0-2000 GCA_041633895.1 Nitriliruptoraceae bacterium | reverse complement strand
TGGTGCAGGGCCACCGGCTGGGCACGGACGACCTCGATGCGGATGCCGTCGCGCACCTCGGCAGTCGGGGCGGGCGTGACCACGTCCGCAGGGCCGACCTCGATGCCGGCGGCGTCGAGCGCCTGTCCGACCGTCTGTGCGTAGGTGGACACCGAGCGGGGCTCGCCGTCGACGATGACGGCAACACGGTCCGCAGCGAACATGAACGGCACGGCCAGCACGGCGACGACGATCAGCGCGACGAGGCGGCGCGTGTTGCGACCGGGCGATCCGACGAGCGGCACCGACGCGTCAACGTCGGCGGCCTCGGGCCGGATCGTCGCGGGCATCGTCAGCTGGCCTTGGCCTGTTCGACCGAACCCGGCAGCGCGAATGCCCGCGTGGCATTGGCATGGATCTCTGCGGCGAGCTCGTCGACATCCGCGTCGTGGACCTCGGCGAGCTGCTGGATCACGAGGGGGATGTACGACGGCTCGTTGCGCTCACCCCGGTGCGGATGCGGGGTGAGGAACGGGGAGTCGGTCTCGGTCAGCAAGAGGTTCCGGGGAGCGCGGGCAGCGGCGATGCGGAGGTCGTCAGCGTTGCGGAAGGTGACGTTCCCAGCAAAGGAAAGGTAGTAGCCCTGCTCGACACAGTGGTCAACGACATCGTTGTCGCCCGAGAAGCAGTGCATGACGACACGCTCCGGGGCGCCCTCGTCCTCGAGGATCTTCAGGCAGTCGTTCCAGGCCTCACGGCAGTGGATGACCAGCGCCTTGTCGTGCTCCCGGGCCATCCGGATGTGGGCGCGGAAGGACGCTTCCTGCTGGCTCGGGGTCGTGTACTCGCGGTAGTAGTCCAGCCCGGTCTCGCCGATCCCGACCACGGAGTCCTCGTGCGCGAGGCGCTCGATGACCTCCAACACGCGCTCGGAGGCCTCCATGGCGTCGTTCGGGTGGATGCCGACCACGGCCCAGACGCCATCGTGGCGACTGGCCGTGCGGACGGCCTGGGTGGAGGACGCCATGTCCGTGCCCACGGTGATCAGGGTCTCGACCCCGGCCGCTCGGGCACGTTCGACCTGCTCGGCGGCGCCGAGTTCATCGTGGTGGTCGAGGTGGCAGTGCGTGTCGACGTAGGACGCCAAGGCTGGTCATCCCCTTCAGGGTGTGGGCCTGCGTGGGCTCCCGCGCCCGCGGCAAGGCGGTCGATCACTGCTCGTGGACGGCCTGCCACACGGCATCCCGCGTGTGTCAGGCGGTCAACCTGAGAGGGTCGACCTGACGTGGTTCGACCCGCCTCGGTGGACGGGTCGCGATGGGTGCGAGTCTACCAGAGCGCTCGGTTCGGTGGCGCGGCGCAACGGGCGTTCGACCCCGGCCGCCGTGTCAGCGCACCGGAACCGCGCCCAGCGATCGGCGGAGGGAAGGGTTCGCCCAGCGCACGCGTTGCCGTGTCTGCGTCCCATCCCGCCCGTCGACCCGGAGTCCCCCGTGCTGCATGTCGGTGACCGCCTTCCGTCCATCGCGCTGACCACCCTCGACGGGACGGTGACCAGCCTCGACGAACAACGGGGCGGCCGCCCCACGTTGGTCCTCGCCGTCCGCTACTACGGCTGCCTGCCCTGCCAGCACTACCTCGTGGGGCTCGACGAGCACACCGCGGAACTCGAGGAGGCCGGCATCCACGTGCTCACGGTGGGTGTGGCGGCCGACTTCCAGGCCGAGTACCTCACGCGGACCTACGACATCACCATGCCACTGCTGCTCGACGGCGACCAGAACCTGTATCGCGCCCTCGACCTGCCGCGCCTGCGCGGCCTGGCGTGGCTGCGCTGGTCGACCTACCGCAACTACGTGCCGCTGTTCTGGAGTCGCTACATCCGCCGGTCCGTGAGCGGCCCGACACAGGGGCGTCCGGCCGGCGACGCGACCCAGATGCCCGGGATCGCGATCGTGGACGGTGACGGCAGGTTGGCGTACGTGCACCGCGGCCAGGGGCTGGGCGACTACCCGCCGCTC
>JBFJMP010000522.1:0-2007 GCA_041633895.1 Nitriliruptoraceae bacterium | reverse complement strand
TCGGTCTGCTGGCGTGCTGCGCGCACCTGCCGGGACAGCGCCCCCATCGCGGAGGCCATCGAGCCAGCGGCCCCACCTGCCGCGGACAGGCCGGCCGTCGCCGAGCGCATGGCCTCGGCGATGCCACCCTGCACGACGATGTCGGCGTCGTCACCGGAGGGCGGGGACGCGTCCGGCTCGTCGAGGGCGGACCACGGGGCAGGCATGCCCGTCCGCGTCGGATCGGACGTGAACGCCGCAGTCAGTTGCCGCATCGCCGCGACGCCGTCGAGCATCGCGTGGTGGGACTTGAAGTACATCGCGGCACGCCCGTCGTCGAGGCCCTCGATGAAGGTGACCTCCCAGAGGGGGCGGTGGCGGTCGAGCAGTGAGGCGTGGAACTGGCTGACCAGCTGGAACAGCTCGCGGATCCGGCCGGGGCGGGGGAGCGCGAGGTGGCGCACGTGGTGGCTCAGGTCGATGTCCGCGGTCTCCCAGCGGTACTGGCCGGCGCGACCGTTGGGGCGTGTGAGGCGCTTGTTGAAGGGCGGACGGGGCGTTCCGGCGAGCAGCCCGGGGACGACGGTCTCTCGGATGAAGTCGGGTCCGGCACCCTCGGGGAGCGTCACCAGCGACAGCGCCGCCGTGTGCATGGGCCGCTCCGGCCCCTCGATCATCAGCCAGCCCGCGTCGAGCAGGCTCAGTCGGTCCGTTGCCATGTGATTCCCTCCCGCTGGCCGCAGTCTGCCGTGCCGCCGAGCCGGATGCGGGAGTTCAGTGCGTCGCGGTGGCCCGCCCGGTTCGTCGTGTGCTGGAATGGACCGACCCCGTCCGGGCGTTCCTGTCGATCCGGACCCCCGGCAGTGGAGCCCCTGATCCTCGACGACCACGACGGCCTCAGCGACGACCTCGACACCTACGAGACCGCCTCGCGCCGCTTCCTGCGCTGGGCCGCCCCGGCCATCGGGGTGGCGGTCGCCATCGCCCTCGTCATCCCCCTCGGCAGCGGCATCATCGCCTGGCTCGGCTTCTCGCGCGCGGGCGACCGGGTGGTCGAGGAGTTGACCGCCGCGGACCTCGATGCGTCGCTGGTCGCGTCCGTGCTGCTCGTCGGGGCGACGGACTGTCGGACGGGTCGCAGCGTCACGGGGACGGCGTTCGCGTTCGACCACGACGGCGGCACCGTCGTGGTGACGAACCGCCACGTCGTCGACGACGTCGCCCTCGTGGGCCTGCGCACGCTGCGCGGCAACCCTGGTCCGGAGGTCGTCTCGTGGCGGTTGTCGGACCTCGGCGACGTCGCGATCCTCGACCTGGCCGACATCCGTGATGCGCCGCCGGCCCTCGTTGCCGCGAGGACGATGGCGCGGGTCGGGGAGCCGGTCCGAACGGTCGGGTTCCCGTACGGCTCGCCGTTCACGTCCGGCGGCGACGTCAGCGCGGTCGAGGGTTCACGGGCGGTGTTCTCCACCGAGGTGGACCCCGGGGCGTCTGGCTCGCCCGTGCTCGACGCGGACGGGTTGGTCGTCGGGCAGGTCTACGCGCAGGATGCCGACGGCCGCGCGGTCGGCACCCCGCTCGATCCGCTGCTCGCCGCCATCGACGCCGTCGGTGAGCCCATCGACGCGTGTGTGGGCTGACGCGTCAGGCGACCGGTTCGTCGTGGTGGTCGAGGTGGTACCGCGCCCCGGCCCCCGCATCGGCCGCCGCATCGGCGGGGTTGCGCAGGCCACAGGTCTGCAGCGACAGGCAGCCGCAGCCGATGCACTCGTCGAGTTGGTCGCGCAGTTCCTCCAGCACCCGGATCTGCTCGTCGATCCGGGGGCGCCACTGGCTGGACAGCACGCGCCACTGCTCGGCCGTCGGTGGCTCGCCGGGCGGCAGGGTGTCGAGGGCGGCGGTGATCTCGTCGAGGCCCAACCCCACCTGCTGGGCCGCGTGGATGAACGCGATCCGGCGCAGGACGTGGCGCGAGAAGAGCCGCCGACGCCCCTCCCGGCGCGCCACCGGGATCAGGTTCCGGTCCGC
>JBFJMP010000521.1:0-2019 GCA_041633895.1 Nitriliruptoraceae bacterium | reverse complement strand
TTCAGCTGAAGCGCCGACGAGGTCGCGTTGGTCGGCGATCGTGACCGTGAGGTGGCGATCCAGGCCGGAGGTGTCCCGGGGTCCGGCGGTGACGGCCTGCGCGACCGCCGCGAGCAGGATGTCCGCGCTGCGGGTGCGCCGCGACGGCCGGGTGGCGGGTGGGGCGCCCGACTCCACGTCGTTCGCGGCCGTGTTGTCCTCGGCGGTCTGGTCAGCCTGCTCCTCGATGTCGACCAGTCGGTCGAGGTCAGCGAGCAGCTGGGTCGCGTCGGCAGTGGGCAGTCGGACGGACACCACGGTCGTCTGGCCATCGACCTGACGCGAGGTCACCGAGCGGTCGGCGTCCGCGCGCCCCGCGGGTGGGCCACCGCCGAGCGTGGTGCGGAACCCGCGGATGATCCGTTCGAGGACGTTGGTCGGTGCGGCGTCGGACCACTCCAACAGCAGGTCCTCGATCTCGGGCGTCGCGATCCGGGTGATCGCCCGCACCTTGGAGTACGACAGGGTCCCGGCCGCGAAGCGTTCGCGGACCCTGGGCAGTTCACGCAGTCGCAGGCCGACCCGCACGTGGTCGCGTGCCGTGGTGGTCGACTCGCCGGCGAACCGTGCGAGCCACTCGGCGGGGGAGCGCGCCCCGTCGTGCGCCCAGATCCCGCGCACCACCAACTCGGCGACGTGTTCGAGCCACACGCAGGTGGCCGCGGCGATCTCGCTGGCCTGCGTCCGGACCCGCGCCCGCAGCGCGTCGTCCGAGACGTCCTCGAACCGGGCATCGCGCCCGAGTTCCTCGGCCCGTTCGAGCACGGGCACCCACACCGCTTCCTCGATGTCCACGACAACCCCTTCGACGTGACGACGCGTCTGGCGCCCACGCAAGAAGGCCAGACGGGATGGCCGGGCGCCCCCACCCGGTCTCACCACGCTACGCCGGGGGTGTGACATCTCCCGGGCTGCCCCGCGGGAAATAGGCTCCACGTTCCGCCCGGCTTCGGAGTCTCCATGCCCACCCTCAGCACCGACGGTCCGGTCTGGACCCTCGACCTCGGCGACGACGAGAACCGCTTCACCCCCGAGTTCCTCGTCGAGGTGAACGCCCTGCTCGACCAGGTGGTCGACACCGCTGAGCCCGTCGCGCTGGTGACCACCGCGACCGGGAAGTTCTTCTCCAACGGCCTGGCCCTGGAGTGGATGCTCGCCAACCCCGACGGGGCGACCGACTACGTCCGCGACGTGCAGGACCTGCTCGCCCGGATGCTGACGCTGCCGGTCCCGACGGCCGCTGCCGTCAACGGCCACGCCTTCGGGGCGGGTGCCATGCTCGCCATGGCCCACGACCACCGCGTCATGCGAGAGGACCGCGGCTTCTTCTGCTTCCCCGAGGTCGACATCCAGATCCCGTTCTCGCCCGGGATGAGTGCGCTGATCCAGGCGAAGCTGACGCCGCGCGCGGCGGTCGACTCGATGACGACGGGCCACCGCTTCGGCGGGGCGGCTGCGGCGGCGGCCGGGATCGTCGACGCCGCGACCTCGATCGACGAGCTGGTGGCGACGGCCGCCGACCGGGTCCGGGCGTTCGCCGGCAAGGACCGTGGCACGCTCGGGGCGATCAAGCAGACGATGTTCGCCGACGCGGTCACCGCCCTGCACCTGCCCCACGACGGACCCATCGCTGGCGGGGCGTCATGAGCGACGAGGAGCGCCGCGCGTGGGATGCCCGCTACGCCGAGGGGCGCTACACCGCACGCACCGAGCCCGCGCCGATCCTCGTCGAGTGGTTGCCGTCGATCCCCACCGGCCGCGCCCTCGACGTCGCCTGTGGCACCGGACGCACGGCGCTGCACCTCGCGGCGGCGGGCTTCGAGGTCGACGCGGTCGACATCTCCGAGGTCGCGATCACGGCCGGCCGCGAGGAGGCCGCGCGTCGCGGCATCACCTCGATCACCTGGTCCGTCGCCGACCTCGACGAGGCGGCGTTGCCCGGTGACGGCTACGACCTGATCACGGTCCTGCGCTACCGGA
>JBFJMP010000520.1:0-2022 GCA_041633895.1 Nitriliruptoraceae bacterium | reverse complement strand
CGTCGGGGCCGGTCATTCGTGACCGGCCCTGACCAGTTCCCAGAGGTCGGCCGCGACGGGATCGTCGTCGACCCATGACGTCGCCAGCGACGGGGCCAGCAGCGGCACCTCGTCCGGAGCGAGCCAGGTGCGTCCGACCATCCCGTCGTCCTCGCCGAGGTCGTCCGCGAGCGTGGTCACCTCGCCGTGGGCGACGAACAGGGCGTGTCCGGACGTCGCGGTCGAGCGGGCGGCGTCCAGCGCGACCAGCCCGGTGACGAGGTCGTCGACCGACATCGGGGCGATCGGTGTGGTGGCGGCCCGCAGTCGGGGCGGCAGGCTGGCGAGCGCGTCCTGCAGGCGCGTGGTGCGCACCAGTGAGGTCCGCACGGCGAAGGTCGGGAGGTCCATGTCGCGCGCGGCCTCCTCGGCCGTGCCGCAGACGTGCCGCAGGAGGTCGGATGCGCCGGCGGCAGCGCCGGGGACCGACCGCAGGATCACGCGCTGGACCTCCGCCCCGACGGCGGCGGACAGGATCGTGCGCAGGGAGGTGTCGAGGTCGTCGAGGTCCGGCCAGGTCGGATCGGCCTGGACCGCCATGACCGTGTGCACGCCGGTCATCGCCGACTCGATCCGCCCGACGTCGTCGAGGTCGCCCACGGCGACGTGGGCGCCGGTGGCGCGCAACGCCGCGACGTCCCCCGCCCCGGTCGCGTAGGCGTGCACCTGCGCCCCGTCGGCGCGCAGGGCACGGACGAGGGACAGGCCGAGTTCGGTGTCGGCGGGCAGGACGAAGACAGGCATGGGGCGAGCCTAGATGCCAACCGCCATCACGCCGTCGCGAGTACCTCGCGGATCGCGGCGCCGGCAGGCTGACCGAGCAGGCGATCGACCAGCCCCCACAGCGGGTTCGTCTCGACGGCGAACAGGGTGGCGCGGAAGCGACGATCACGGTCCGCGAGGGCCGGCGCGTCCAGGTCCGGCTCGTAGCCGGCCACGCCGTCGCGGAACAGCACCAGCCAGTGGTCGACGTAGGCGTCGATGATCGGCGCGGAGGCCGGCAGGTCCGGCTCGTCGAGCTAGGCCGCGAACAGCCACGGCGACCGCAGTGCCTTGCGCACCGGGTCCAGCCCGGTTGCGGGGCGCAGTCGCTCGTCGGCCGTGGCCGCGTCCAGCGCTGCCGACAGCGGGCGGTACACCGCGTCGAGGTAGTCCGGGTTCGCAGGGAGGTCGACCCGCCCCAACACGTCGGCACCGACGTGGTGCTCGCCGTTCTGCGTCGGAGCGAGGGCCGCGTCGACCGTCAGATGGGGAACCACCGAGTCCCCGGGGGTGAAGACCGTGACCTGGTGCGTGTCCAGGCCCAGCATGGGCGACTCCATCCCCGTCGTGACGACGGTGACCGCGCCGCGGTACAGCCGCAGCTCGCCGATGGCCTGCCCGGCGATCGGGTCCATCTGGGCAACGAACGTCTGGAGCGGTCCCCCGTCGTCGCCGTGGACCTCGTCGACGTCGAGTGCCTTGAGCAGTCGGTCGGTGACCGCCTCAACCACGGATCGTGCACTTTCCGCCACGCGGAACACCTTTCCTGTTCGGACGAGCCCACACTACGCGGCATGCGTCAATGCCCCGCAACTACGGGGTGGGGCGGGACGTCCGGGCTTGGTTCGACGACCGGGCGCTTGCGTGGACGTCATCGCTTCGTCACCCCTTGGTGCTCGGCCTGGCGGCCTGCGCTCCGCTTGAGGGCCCGACGGAGTCGGGCTAAGCCGCACGGAGTGCGGCCGGTGGCTTTGCGACAACACCGCACGCTGCGCCCTCGGGGTCGCGTCGCCTCGGATGTGGTGGCTGGGTTGCTGGGGTCACGCGTGCGCAGGGGCGTCCGGTCCTCTTGGGGGTGGTGGGAGGCGGAGTCTTCGGTGATGTCGGGGCAGGGTCCTGAGGGTGCGCCCGTTGCGGTGCCAGGTGACGGTGCCGTCGGGTTCGAGGGCGCCGGTCCAGTCGTGCGCGTGGACCATGCGGAGGTGGCAGCGGCGGCAGAGG
>JBFJMP010000519.1:0-2028 GCA_041633895.1 Nitriliruptoraceae bacterium | reverse complement strand
CTCGGTGCTGCGGTGCAGGGCGGGATCGGGCTGGCGACGTCCGGCAACCTGGACCCGACGCGCAACGCCCCGTCGATGTTCGAGCCGGTCCACGGCTCGGCGCCCGACATTGCCGGCCAGAACCTCGCCGACCCGACCGCTGCCGTCCTCGCGCTGGCCCTCCTGCTGGACCACCTCGGCGAGTCGGCGGCAGCCGGACGCATCGACCGTGCGGTCGCCGAATGGCTTGCCGAGCGGGGACGCAACGCCAACGGCGAGGTGGGATACTCGACCGACCGGGTCGGGGACCGACTTGCCGAACTCTCCGAGGAGCACTGAGCCATGCCCATCCCGAAGGCCGACAAGATCTGGATGGACGGCGAACTCGTCGACTGGGACGACGCGCAGGTCCACATCCTCACGCCGACGCTGCACTACGGCTGGGGCGTCTTCGAGGGCATCCGCGCGTACGCCACGGGCAACGGCCCGGCGGTGTTCCAGTTGCGGCCGCACATCGAGCGCCTGCTGAAGTCCGCGCGCGTCTACCCGCCGCTCGACGACCTGCCCTTCGACGTCGACCAGATCTGCGACGCGACGATCGAGACGATCCGCGTCAACGGGCACGACTCGTGCTACATCCGGCCGGTGATCTACCTCGGCTACGGCGAGATGGGCCTCAACCCGTTGCCGTCCAAGCCGGCGTTGTCGATCGCCACGTGGGAGTGGGGCACCTACCTCGGTGAGGACGCGCTGACCAAGGGCGTCCGCGTCATGATCTCGTCGTACCGCCGCATCGGGAAGAACACGATCCCGCCGGCGAGCAAGACCAACGGCCAGTACATCAACTCGTCGCTGGCCAAGGTCGAGGCCCTGCGTGCCGGCTACGACGAGGCGATCATGCTGTCCGAGGACGGCTACCTCGCCGAGGGCACGGGCGAGAACCTCTTCGTCGTGCACAACGGCGTCATCCTCACCCCACCCCTGTCGGACGGGCCCCTCGGCGGCATCACGCGGTCGTCGGTCATGCAGATCGCCCGCGACCTCGGGTACGAGGTCGTCGAGCGCAGCCTCGTGCGCACCGACCTGTTCCTGGCCGACGAGGCGTTCCTGACCGGTACGGCCGCCGAACTCACGCCGGTCGCCGAGGTCGAGGGGCGCAAGGTCGGCAGCGGCACCCGCGGTCCGATCACCGAGCGCGTCCAGGCCACGTTCATGGACGCCGTGCACGGCAAGGCCAGCCAGTACGAGCACTGGTTGACCTACGTCAACGCATGACCCCGCGCCGCTCGTCCCTCCGCAGCCGGGTCGTCGGCCAGTCGATGGCACGGGCGCTGAACCAGCTGCGTGGACTGACGAGCGTGCCGCCGGACATCACGGCCGAGGAGCTCGGTGAACACCTGGCCCGACTCCGGCCACGCCTCGAGCGGCTGGCCGCGACGGGTGGCGTCCCGCTGGGCACGCGGATCGAGCCGGTGGACCAGGACGGGATCCGCGGGGAGTGGGTGAGCACGAAGTCGTCCCGTGACGACCGCGTGATCCTCTACCTGCACGGCGGGGCCTACGCCCTGTGCTCGCCCGTGACCCACCGCAACCTCGCCCGCTCGATCGCCACGTACGCACGGGCTCGCCTGTTCCTCCCGATCTACCGGCTGGCGCCCGAGCACCCGTACCCGGCGGCGTTGGACGACGCCCTGGTCGCCTACCGGTGGCTGATCGAGGATCAGGGCATCCCCGCGGACCGGATCGCGCTGGCCGGGGACTCGGCCGGCGGGGGACTGGCCGCAGCCCTGCTGGTGCGGATTCGTGACGAGGGCCTTCCGGTCCCGGCGGCCTACGTGGGGATGTCGCCCTACGTGGACCTCGCCTTCGACAGCCCGTCGCTGCACGAGAACATGGGGCGCGACGTCCTGTTCGGTGACGTCCCGCTCACCGTCGCGCCGCGACTGGCCGAGATCTACCACGCGGGCGAGGACCCGCGGCACCCGTACGTGTCGCCGGTCTACGCGGACCTCAGCAAGCTGCCACCCATGCTCGTCCACGTGGGTGAGG
>JBFJMP010000518.1:0-2032 GCA_041633895.1 Nitriliruptoraceae bacterium | reverse complement strand
TCTACAGCGCCCCGAGGCCGCCGCCCGTGGCCGGCAGGTTCGTCGCGTCGTCTGACACGTCGTCGTCTGGGGCTGGTGCCGGCTCGTCCTCGGCACCGGCATCCACATCCGTGTCCGGGTCCCCGTCCCCGTCCGGGTCAGGGGCGCCCGGGGCGGGTGGGCCGTACCGCATGCCCCGCTCCTCGATGACCTCTTCGAGCAGGGTCGGCAGGTCGGTCATGATCCCGTCGACGCCGATGTCGATGAGCCACTCCATGGTCTCACGGTCGTTGATCGTCCAGACGTGGACGGCCAGGCCGTTGGCGTGGGCATCCGCGACGAACTCCTCGGTGACGACCTCGATGCCCTCGTAGGCGATCGGGACCTGCAGGGCGACGTAGCGCAGGTTCGGCAGGCCCGGCAGCGGCCCCATCGCCGTGCCCTTGAACAGCGCGGTCTCGACGGTTGCCGTGGCCGTGTGCACGTTCGGGGCGTACAGCTTGAACTGCTCGATGGCGTGGTCGAGGAACGACACGATGATGACGTCGTCCTCGCGCCCGAACTCGGCCAGCAGGTCGGCCAGCACCTGCTCGTAGTTCGCGGTGTCCGGGAAGGTGTTCTTGATCTCGATGTTGAGCGGGACGTCGGGGTAGCGCTCGAGGACCTCGCGCAGGGTCGGGATCGTGAAGTCGTTCGGCTCGAAGCGGGCGAGCTCGGCCGGGATGGGACGCTCACCGGTGGCCAGGCCCCGCAGGGCGTAGGCGTCGTCGGGTTCGTCGTGGCAGGTACCGCACCCGGCCACGAACCAATGGGCGGCGTCGACCTGCTTGATCTCGTCCAGCGTCAGCGCGTCGACCCGCCCCGAGCCGTTGGTGGTGCGATCGATGGTCGCGTCGTGCAGGACCACGATCTCGGCATCGGCGGTGGCGTGGACGTCCATCTCGAGGACGTCCGCCCCCTTCTCGAGGGCCGTGCCGAAGGCGTACAGCGTGTCGGAGGGCGCCTCGATCTCGCCGCCCTGGTGGGCGATGTTGAGGACCCGCTGGTCGAGCCACGGGTTGTCGAGGCCCGGCACCGGGGTCGAGGCCACGAGCCCCAGCGCCAGGATGCCCAGGACCAGTGCAGACGTGCGCGTACCCATCGTGGCGCTCCCCTCGAACCCTCGGACTGCGAAGACTAACGGCGGGTGCCGACGTAGACGGTGTCGTGGGAGGTGCCGCGGGTCAGCGGGTTCGCGAACGGCACGTCGATCGCCTCGACGTCGTCGAGCACCTCGGCCAGCCGCGCCGTGAAGTCGTCGATCGGCGGACCGTCCGACCAGAAGCCGAACACGCCGCCGGGGCGCAGGTGCGCCATCGTGGCCGCCAGCCCGGCCGGTTCGTAGAAGAACCCGTGGGCGTCGTCGAGGTGGTGCTCGGGGGTGTGGTCGATGTCGACCAGGATCGCGTCGAACGTACGCCCCGGCGCGTCCGGATCGAGGCCGTCGGCCGAGGTCGCCAGCGCGAAGAAGTCACCTTCGACCAGCCGTACCCGCGGGTCGGCGACCATCTCGGCCGCGCCCGGGACGAGGCCGTCCCGGTGCCACTGGATCACCGCACCCGTGTACTCGACGACCAGCAGCTCTGCGACGCGGTCGTCGGCACGGGCCGCGTTCGCGGTGAACCCCAGCCCGAGTCCTCCGACGACGACGTCCAGATCGGCCCCGTCGACCCGCGCCAACCCGAGGTCGGCCAGCGCGATCTCCGACTGCGGGAACAGGCTGGTCATGAGGTACTCGTCGCCGAGCTTGACCTCGTAGACGTCCACGTCCAGCCGCGGGTCGCGTCGGCGCCAGAGCCGGATCTCGCCGGCGGGCGTGTACTCGTGGCCGAGCGACTCGAAGGGCTGGTCCATGCAACTCCACTCAGGGATGCGACGACCGTACGCGCCCGTGGATCAGCCGGCGGCGTCCAGCAGCGCCCCGACCGTCGCATCGCTGACGGCCGCCCGCCCCCCGGCGACCCTGACCTCGGGCTGCCACTCGGCCAGCACGTCCGCCGTCGCCGTCGGCACG
>JBFJMP010000517.1:0-2041 GCA_041633895.1 Nitriliruptoraceae bacterium | reverse complement strand
GGTGTCGGGGGCCGGCGTGGTTGCCGGTCCTGCAACGGTGGTCGCGAGTCCTGACGCCCCACGAACCTGCCGATGAACGCGCCGTGAACCCGGTGGCATCGCCTGCTGCACCCATCCGTACCGACGTACGCTCCGTGCAGGAGGGACGTGATGGAGAACGCGATCGCCACCGCGCGCATCGCCGTCGTCGACGACGAGGCGATGGTCCGGGACGTGTGCCGTCGCTACCTCGAGTCCGCGGGCTACGAGGTGGACTGCCACGAGGACGGGGCGGCGGCGCTGCGCGCGCTGCGGGCGGACGCGCCGGACCTGGTGGTGCTCGACATCATGCTGCCGGGGCGCAGCGGCATCGAGGTCCTGCGCGAGTTCCGCAAGGGCAGCGAGACGCCGGTGATCCTGCTGACGGCGCGCGGCGACGAGACCGACCGCGTCGCCGGCCTCGAACTCGGCGCGGACGACTACGTCGTCAAGCCGTTCTCCCCGAAGGAACTGGTCGCCCGTGTGCGGTCGGTGCTGCGGCGGTCCGCACCGACGGGCACGACCGTCGAGTACGACGGCCTGCGCATCGACCCCACCGCGCGGGAGGTCCACGTGGACGGCGACCTCGTCGAGGTGACCCGGCGCGAGTTCGAACTCCTCCACCACCTCGCGACACACCCGCGCCAGGTGTTCTCGCGCGCCCAACTGCTGAAGGCCGTGTGGGACTCGTCCCCCGAGTGGCAGGACCCGTCCACGGTGACGGTCCACGTCCGACGCCTGCGCACCAAGATCGAACGCGACCCCGAGAACCCGCGGTGGCTGGCCACCCAGTGGGGCGTCGGCTACCGGTTCGACCCGTGAGCGGCGCCGTCCGCATCGTTCTGGGCGCCACGGCTGCCGTGGTGCTCGCGCTGCTCGCCGCCGAGGTGATGATGCAGCCGTCGTCGCACGACCGTGTCGTCCTGATCGGCGTGTTCGCCTCCGTGGCCGTGCTGGTCGCGGGTGCTGCCGGCGTGCTCGGCCGCCTGACCCAGCGGCTGACGTCGCTGCACACGGCGGTGCTGGTCACCTCCATCGCCGCCGTCGCGGCGGCGGCTGCGGCGATCCTCGCGTCGGCCGCGTCGATGTTCCTGTCCGGCCACGACCTGCGGTTGGTGCTCATCGCCCTCGGGCTCGGCGTGGCGCTCGGCGTCGTGCTGGCCGCGTCCGTCACGCGCCCCCTCGAGGCCGACCTGCTCGCGATCCGCCAGACCGCCGGGCGCGTGGCCGCCGGAGACCGGGACGTCCGCACCGGCGTGGTCCGCGCCGACGAGGTCGGTGACCTCGCCCGGGCGCTGGACGACATGATCGGCCGGCTCGCCGAGGCCGAGGCCGAGCGTTCCCGCATGGAGGACGCCCGCCGCGAGTTCCTCGCCTCCGTGGGCCACGACCTGCGGACGCCCCTGACGTCGCTGCGTGGCGCGATCGAGGCGATCGAGGACGGTCTGGTCGAGGACCCGTCGCGCTACCTCGCCGCCATGCGCAGCGACGTGCGACTGCTCAGCTCACTCGTCGACGACCTGTTCCTGCTCAGCCGCATCGAGTCGGGCGCCCTCCACCTCGAACGCGAGCCGGTCGACCTGACCGAGCTCGCCGACGAGGCCGTCGAGGCGATGCGCCACGTCGGTCGAGCACGCGGCGTGACCGTCGACCTCGACGCGGACGCGGACGCGGCCCTGCCCGTCGCCGTGTCCACGCCCGAGATCGGTCGGGTCCTCCGCAACCTGCTCGACAACGCCGTGCGCCACACTCCCGACGGCGGGCGCGTCCTGGTCCGCACCCGCCGCGACGGCGACCGTGCCGTCATCGAGGTCGTCGACGAGGGCCCGGGCTTCCCGCCGGACTTCGTGGGCCGCGCCTTCGAGTCGTTCGCCCGTGCCGACGGGGCGCGCCAGCGTGACGGCTCCGGGGCCGGACTCGGACTGGCCATCGCCCGCGGGCTCGTCGACGCCCACGGCGGCACCGTGACGGCCCGACCGGGCCCGCCCGGTCATGTGACCGTCACGCTCCCCCTGCGCACGGC
>JBFJMP010000516.1:0-2057 GCA_041633895.1 Nitriliruptoraceae bacterium | reverse complement strand
GGGTTGTACGCGTTCGGGCAACCGTCGAGCGTGTCGATGACGCCATCGCCGTCCGAGTCCTGGCAGGCGTCGCCCTTGCCGACCCCGTCGCTGTTGGCCTGGCCGGGGTTCTTCGTGAACTGGCAGTTGTCGTCCACGTCGGCGACGCCGTCGTTGTCGTCGTCCGGGTCGCAGGCGTCGCCGAGGCCGTCGCCGTCGTTGTCGTTCTGGCCCCAGTTCGCGACGCCGGGGCAGTTGTCGCTGGCGTCCGGCGTTCCGTCGTTGTCGTCGTCGGGGTCCGCGTTGTCCAGGGTCCCGTCGCAGTCGAGGTCGCCCTGGCCCAACAGCTCCGTCGCTCGCAGCGCGTTGCGGACCGCGCAGGCCGTCTGGGCGTCGTAGTCATTGGGCTGGAACCATGACCCCAGCCACGAGTCCCACAGCTGAGCCATGGGACCCTGGGTGGCGAAGTCCTCGGCGTAGAACACCATCGTGTTGGCGTAGTCGGCCAGCGTCGCGTTGGCGTCCAACGTGAGCATGGTGAGGTACTCGAGCTCGCGGATGAGCGCCGGCCCGTCCCCGACGACCGTGATCCCGTTGTCCGGGTGCGTCCCGCCCGCGACCATCAGGTAGGTCGCGTAGTTCGGGATCGCGCTGTTGCTGTGGACGCCCCCGTTGTCGTTCGACGTCATGAGCAACTCGGAGAACCGGTTGCGGTTGATGTTCGGGATGTCGCGGATCGCCCCGCCGGGCAGGTCTTCGCCGATGACCCAGTCCGGGTTCGACGGCTGCTCGAGCAGGACGGCCATCACGTCGGCGAAGTGCTCGTTCAGGGCGCCGGACTGGTTCTGGTAGACGAGGCCCGACGTGTACTGGACGACGCCGTGCGTGAGCTCGTGGTAGACGACGTCGGACACCGCCCAGCCCGGGCTGGCCTGGATGAGGTCGCAGCTCGGCGACCACGATGCGTTCGGGGCCGTCGAGAACGCACGGCCCGGTGTCCGCAGGAACAGCTCGATCTGGTCGCCGTCGCCGTCGTACGAGTGGCGACCCAGGAGGGAGTGGTAACGGCCGTAGGCCTGCCGCATCGCGTTGTACGCGGCGACGTCCTCGGCGTTGCCGGGGTGGTCGACACCGTCCTCGTCGCCGATGTGCTCGCCGTTGTAGAGGCCGTAGCAGGGCGGCCAGTCCGTGGCCGTCGAGCCGTCCGAGTCGAACAGTTCGAAGTCGAAACCGTCGAAGCCGCTGTCGGTGTACTCGCGGGGGAGACGCAGCAGGACCTCGCCGGTGTGGGCGTCCACCATCACCAGCTCCGCGGGGTCGTTCGTCACGACCTCCCACGCGAGCACGGCGTCGTCCGACAACTGTGACACCTCGTCGTCCATGGCGAACATGCTGGGCACCACCAGCACCAGCCGCGGCACGCCGAGCACCGTGGCCCCGGTCGCCTCGACGATCGCCGTCGCCTCCTCGGGCGTCACATCGGGGACGATGTCGACGTCGAGTTCCTGCTCGAGGCCGCGGGCGCCCAGGATCTCACCGATCGTGCCCAGCACGCTGGTGCCGTCCGTGACGACGGTCATCGACGGACCGACGAGATCGAGGCCGAGGTAGGTCTGGCGCATGCGCACCAATGGTGTGCCGGGCACGACCTCGTCGACCACGAGGTCGAGGTCCGGGTCCGTCTGGAAGTACAGCAGCCGGTTGGCAGCGAGGAACGCCTCGGCCGCCGCCTCCGGCGACTCGGTGCCGACGTCCACCGAGGCGAACAACGTCGCCGGGACGCCGTTGCGGAAGTTGGCGACGACGTCGCCGTCCGCCGCTCGCGACAGCAGGCGCATGCCAGCCGTCTGCGGTTCGACGAGCTCCGCGGCAGACGCCGGCGCCGTCGACCAGGTGACGGACGTCAGCACCGTCCCGACGAGCATGGTGGCGGTCGCGGCACGCGCGATCCGAAGGCCCCCTCGCAACATCTCTGTCGCTCCCTCTTGCGGGCACCTCTGCCCGGTTGACTGAATCTAACGAGGTCGCGAGTCCGCGTCGAGAGGCGCGTCGGGATTGTGTCCTGCACCCTCTGACCC
>JBFJMP010000515.1:0-2071 GCA_041633895.1 Nitriliruptoraceae bacterium | reverse complement strand
TCCTCAGCACGCACGGCCTGCGCCTCACGGTCACGGACGTCATCCCGTCCGGCGACGTCCCCGACGGACTGGTCGCTCGTCAGGAGCCGGCGCAGGGCGAGCGCGTCGCCGACGGCACGACCGTCCAGGTGTGGCTCTCCAGTGGCCCCGAACAGGTGTCGGTCCCCGACGTCGTCGGGCTCTCCGAGGGCGACGCCCGCAGCCAACTGCTCGACCTGGGCCTCGAACCCGACATCATCCCCGAGGCATCCGAGGAGGTCGAGGCGGGCCTCGTCATCCGCACCGTGCCCTCCGCCGGGACGCGACTGACTGCGGGTGATCCCGTGCAGGTGGTCGTCAGCACCGGCCAGGCGATGGTGCGCGTGCCGTCCCTGCGCCTGTTGACCGAGGGCGAGGCGATCCTGGCACTCGACGAACGCAACCTCCGCGTCCTCAAGGTCGAGGAGTTCAGCAACGTCGTCGACGCCGGCAAGGTCATCCGCCAGGACCCGGAGCCCGGCATCGAGGTGCCCGAGAACAGCGAGGTGACCATCGTCGTCTCGAAGGGCCCCGAGGAGACCGAGGAGCCCACCCCGGACCCGACGCCGACACCCACCGCGGAGCCGACGCCGACCGAGGAACCCACGCCGACGGAGGAGCCCACGCCGGATCCGACGCCGACGGAGGTCGTCGACGGCTAGGACGCCCGGCTGGTCAGGCCGGGGTGGCCTCGGACGCCACAGCGTCCGAGGCACCGGGGTCGGTCAACACGAGGCGTGCGGCCAGGCCGAGCGCCCCGAGCGCCGCGCCCACGACCGCGCCGTACACGGCGCGGACCAGGTCCGCCGGCCAGTCCGTGGGCGGAATGATCGGTGCCGTGAACGCCCCGGCGTTGACGACCACCCAGACGAGCAGCGGCACCGCCCCGGCGGCGGTCACGCCGACGGCGACCGTCGGGCGGTCCTTGAGTGCCAGGCCGGCGAGTCCGACGACGAGCGCGATCGCGGGCAGCACCACCTGCAGGGTCTGGCCCGTGACGCCGGTGGGCAGGCCGACCACCTGCGGCAGGCCCACGCCGAGGGCGACCACCCCCGACCCGAGGACACCCGCCAGCACGCCGGTGCGCACCCGGCGCAGCCCGAGTCCCACGACGACGACCAAGCCCAAGACCGCGGCGAGCACGGCGAGCAGCGGCGACGCATCCGGCACGTAGTAGAGGTCGCCGACCAGCCCGACCGGTTCGCCGTCGACGCGGATCATGATGGGTTCCGCGAAGACGGTCGTCAGCTGCTCGCCCCCGTTCGGGTCGACGTAGGCGACCACGCCGTCCTCGCTGCCGACCGGCGGCAGGGACGTCGGGCTCATGAAGTGGATCCGGTGGTCGTGCCACGCGAACGTGCCGTCCGTCGACACGAGCACCCACTCGGGTGGGACGGAGGCACCGGTGTCCGACGGGATGTCGCGTTCGAGCGCGCCGTACCGGGCCTGGTTCTGGAACCACGCACGCGACCGGACGTTCTCGTACACCGAGCCGTCCGCGTCGTAGCGCAGGTACAGCTCCTCACCGTCGTAGCCGGGCACGACGACCTCGTGCCCGGTCACCCGCAGCTGCAGGAACGCGTCGCCACCGAGGACGTCGGCCTCGATCCCGTCGACCTCCGGGTCGAGCCCGATGATCTCCGTCCGGTAGTTCGTCGGGCCCGGTGGGTCGGCGGCGGCCGGTCCCGCGGTCAGCGCGAGCAGCGCGCCCGTCAGGACGAGCGCGCTGCTGAACCTGCGTCGGTGCTTCACACGGCCTTCTTCCCACGGCGGACGGCGACCAGACCGGACACGAGGAGCGCGGCCACGGCCAGGATCGCGATGACGATACCGACACCGATCCCGCCGTCCTCGGCCTCCTCACCGGCCAGCGCCTGGGCGCCGGCGTCCGCAGTGCCCTCGCCGTCCATGTCGGCCATGGCGTCGTGGCCATCATCGTCGGCGTGGTCGTCCTCCGCGTGGTCATCCGCCATCTCGTCGTGGTCGGCGGCATCGTCCGCGTGGTCGTCGTCGGCGTGGTCGTCCGCCATCTCGTCGTGGTCGGAGGCGTCGT
>JBFJMP010000514.1:0-2080 GCA_041633895.1 Nitriliruptoraceae bacterium | reverse complement strand
CGTCGGGGATCGCGCGCCCCGACGTGGTCGCGATCGTCGCGGCGTCGTCACCCGACCGACACATGGTCACGACGCCGGTGGCCTCGGTCAGCCCGTACGCGGTCAGGACGTTCTGGAAGCCGAGTTCGCTGCGCATGCGCTCGATCAGCGACACCGGGATGGCCGCCGCCCCCGTCACCGCCAGGCGCAGGGACGACAGGTCGACGCTCGCCCGGTCCGGATGGTTGAGGATGGTCTGGTAGAGCGCGGGGGCGCCGGGGAGCATGCTGACCCGGTCACGCCCGATCCGATGGAGCACCTGCTCGGCGTCGAACACGGCATGCGGCAGGATCGTCGCTCCCCGCATCACGGCAGCGATGATCCCGGCCTTGTAGCCGAAGGTGTGGAAGAACGGGTTCACGACGAGGTAACGATCGCCGGCCTCCAGGCCGACGATGCGACTCCATGTCTCGAACACGCGCAGGGTCTGCCCATGCGTGGACACGACCCCCTTCGGGTGGCCGGTCGTGCCCGAGGTGAACATGACGTCACAGACGTCGTCCGGCCCGATCGCGTCCACCCGCGCGTCGACCTCGTCCCTCGTCACGGTGCCACCGCGTTCGAGGAACGACGACCACGACGTCGCGACCGGCGTCGTCGCGCCGGGCAGGGTCACGACCTCGCGCAGTGCGGGGAGGTCAGCGACCGGACGGTTCACACCCGGCCCTCCTGCGGCTGCCACGAGCATGTCGGGGTAGTCCGTGCCCAGGAACCCGGTGGTCGTGAGGAGGAGGACCGCCCCGGACCGCTCCAGGATCCACGCGGCCTCGCGCCCCCGGTAGCGCGTGTTCAACGGGACCAGGACCCCGCCGACGGCGTGCACGGCGAGACCCGCCGGCACCCACCAGGCCACGTTCGGCGCCCAGATGGCCACGCGATCCCCGTGGGCCACGCCCGCCGCGATCAACGCCGCGGCAACGCCGTCCACCTGCACCGCGAGGTCCTCGAAGGTCCAGGTCTCATCGGCGTCCTCGACCGCCGTGCGCGTCGCGTGCTCGCGTCCGGCCCAACGGACCATCGCGGCCGTACTCGGCCACGGCCCAACGGTCGGCTCCTCCACCTCGTGCACTCCCGGTTGCGACCGTCATTTCTGACGGGTCGTCAGGTTAGCCACTGGTCGTCCCGATGCGATCTCGGAAAAAGTTGGACTTCCGGGCTCAAGGTCCCGACACAAGTGGTCGACACCTCGATCACCAGCTCTGTCGCGACCCTCAGGTGATCCATGTCCGAACTCAGCGAGGCCATGAAGGCGGCGGTCGAGAGCGTCGATGACCGACGTGCACGCAGAGCCGGCGCCACCGATCAGCGGGACCAAGGGGTCGTCCTGCGGGACTCGCTGTCACTGCCGCCGATCCTCCACCGACCGATGCAGGCCGCGACGGTCACCGAGCTCCTCCGCACCGAGTTCGACTCGGGCACGACCATCGCGCGTGTGTACTCGGTCCTGCGCGAGGTCATGTACCTGCTGCTCCTCTTCTGGGTGTGCGCCGTCCTGCTCGGGTTCACCGAGGACAAGGGCATGGTCTACCTGCCCGGCGGCATGCAGGTGTCCGTCGCGATGGCCTCGCTCGTCGCCGCGATCGGGCTGCGCATCACGCTCCTCGGAGGCGCCGCACTCAACGGCGTCCTCGAGCGGATGGTCAACCGCCACCACGCCGTCTGACGGACTCACCCCAGGTCGGCCTCGACGCGAGTCGCCGCGGTCGTCGCCAGAAAGCGTCGGGCCCCGTCCGGTGACGGATCCGGCATGTTCACGACGACCTCGGTGATGCCGAGGGATGCGAAGTGGGCGAGTTTGCCCGCGTCCGGCATGGACCCGAACGGGATGATCGGGAACTGGTTCGGGTCGCGCCCCGCGTCCTCCAGCGCGGCGCGCAGCAGCGGCACCGTTCGGGTCAGGCCCGAGCCGCCGATCGGGATCCACCCGTCGCACTCGCCCACGAGGAAGGCCAGCGCCTTGGGGCCGAACCCGGCGCCCAGCCAGACGGGCAGCCGTGGCTGTACCGGCTTCGGCCATGACCACGACGGGGCCACGCGCGCG
>JBFJMP010000513.1:0-2087 GCA_041633895.1 Nitriliruptoraceae bacterium | reverse complement strand
GCCCCGGCTCCGGTGACCCGGGTGGACGGCGGGCAGGCCCACCTCGCGGACGGGCAGATCGTGACGGCCGACCATGTCCTCGTCGCGGTGGACGGGCGCCTGGAGGCCCTCGTGCCGGGCGTCTGCCGCACCGCCCGGTTGCAGATGCTGGCGACGACGCCGTGCGCCGTGGAGCGCACCCGACCGGAGTACCGCCGTCACGGCTTCGACTACCTGCAGCAGCTGCCCACGGGCGAGGTGCTGCTCGGTGGGGGGCGGGATGTCGGCGGGGACGCCGAGTGGCTGGCGCCCGGGGCGCCGGCCGAGCCCGGTCCCGTGGTCCAGGACCACCTCGATCGCGTCCTCCAACGGCTGGGTGTCGCCGCGATGGTCACGCATCGATGGGCGGCGGCCGCGGCCTTCACGGACGACCGGCTGCCGGTGATGCGGACCGTGCGCCCCGGACTCCATGTCGTCGGCGCGTACAGCGGCCACGGCAACGTGCTCGGGCCCCTGCTGGCGCGCACGGCCGCCGACCAGATCCTGGCCTCGTCGTCGGTGGCCTTGCCCGAGTGACCGTCAGTCCGGCGCGTGGCCGGTCGCCGGCAGGGTGACGGCGAATGTCGCCCCGCGATCGAGCGCGCTGTCGACGTCGAGGCGGCCACCGAGCGCGTCCACCAACGTGCGCACGATGTGGAGGCCGAGCCCGACCCCCTCGCCCGTGACGCCGGTGCCGCGCCGGAACGGCTGCATCAGTGCTTCGAGTCCGTCCGGGTCGATCCCTGCACCGTTGTCGGACACGACGATGCAGACCTCGTCCGCGACCGGCGTCGGGATGCTGATGGTCACCGTCGCGTCGTCACCCGCGTGGCGCAGGGCGTTGTCCACGAGGTTGCCGACGACCTGTTCGACCTCGCGCGCGCCGGTCTGGACGACGATCGACGCCGGGACGTCGACGACGAGGCGGTGGCCAACGCCGGACAGGCTGCGCGCCTGCTGGATCGACCGCACGACCTCGCTGAGGTCGACGTCGGACACGACCGGGTCGTGGCGGGCCGCCTCGGCGTCGAGCAGTCCCGTGACCATCTCCTCCATCGTCCGCGACTGGCGCAGGGACAGGGCGAGCAGTTCGGATCGGTTCTCGTCGGTTGCCCGGGGGTGGTTGATCAGTTCGAACGCCCCGATGATGGCCGTCAACGGCGCCCGGAGGTCGTGGGCGAGCATCGCCTGGGCGTTCTGCTGGTGCAGCAGGAGGTCCTGCGTCTGCTGCAGTGCGTCGCGCAGCGCCAGTTCGACCTCGACCTGGTCGGCGATGTCGCGGAGCAGGCGGATGTCCTCGTCTGTCCAGACGCGTGGTTCGTCGTCGATGACGCAGAACGACCCGAGCGTCCAACCGGCGCGGTCGCGCAGGGGAACGCCGAGGTAGGCGATCACGCCGAGGTCGGCGACTGCCCCGTTGTCCGCGACGCGAGGATCGGTGCGCGAGTCGCCGACGTTCAGCACGTCGTCGTCGAGCACGACGTACTGGCAGAACGAGTGGGTGAGCGGGGTCTCACGGATGTCGGCCGCCCATTCGGGCAGACCGACCTGGCTCGCGAAGTGCTGGCGATGCGGTTCCACGAGGGACACCAACGACACCGGCGCGTCGAGCAGTCGGGATGCCAGCCGGGTGGCCCGGTCCAGCGCGCGGTCAGGAGGCGCATCCAACAGGTTCGACCGCCGCAGGGCCGCGAGGCGTGCCGGGTCGGTCACGGCGTCGGTGGACGTCGCGTCGTGTCTGGTGGGCGTCTGGTCGGTGGCCGGGGGCGGCACGGGGCGATCCTTCTGCACGGTCGTGTCACTCCTTTGTCGGCACCGATGGTCCGATCGTGAGGTCGCTGTACCGGTCGGGAGGCGACGACGTCGGGCACGGTCCGTTCAGTCCAGGGCGAGGTGCCTCCTCGGTTCGCGCCTGCGGGCCGGATGGATCGGTTCGTCCCGGATCCCGGACAGACGTGGACATGCGAACTTCGCGCCGTCGTGGCTGACTCGTTGTCGGAGGCTGCGCGTAGGGTCCGTGGCAGCGTCGAGTGACGGGACGGGACGTGGGTGGCAACGAGTCGCACGGG
>JBFJMP010000512.1:0-2096 GCA_041633895.1 Nitriliruptoraceae bacterium | reverse complement strand
GGCCGAGGCGCTGCTGATCGAGAAGGGGTCGATGGACAGCGTCTCGATCCGCGCGATCGTCGATGCCGTGGGCGTCACGCCGCCGTCCATGTACCTGCACTTCGACGACAAGGACGACCTGTTCTTCGACGTCTGCTCGCGCCGCTTCGAGGACTTCCACGGGGTGCTGGCCGCGGCGATCGAGGGCATCGAGGACCCCGTCGAGCGACTGCGGGCGCTCGGACGGGCCTACGTCACCTACGGCGTCGAGCGTGCCGAGCACTACCAGATCCTGTTCGCGCCCCACCACCACTCGGTGGTGAAGGGGCGCGACCTCACCGACGGACCGGGCATGCAGGCGTTCGGCCTGCTGGTCACCACGATCCAGGACGGGATCGACGCCGGGGTGCTGCGCGAGTGCGACCCGTACCAGGCGACCATGGCGATCTGGGCCGGCGTCCACGGCGCGGTGATGATCTCGGCGATGTCCGTCGCGGAGGAGGGTGGACCCGAGGTGCCCGACGCCGAGGCGTTCGGGGCGGGCGTCTGCGACATGCTGCTCGAGGGCCTCATCGCGCGCTGATCCCGGCACGCAGGCCCAGTGGTGCGGACGGTGGGACTCGAACCCACACGGGCCGGAGCCCGGGGTCTTTTAAGGACCCTGCGGTTGCCAGTTACGCCACGTCCGCGGATGGGCGCAGCCTAGGGCCCGGCGCGCTCCACGCGCCCCGCGCACGTCCGACCACGTAAGGGTTGAGTGGTCTGTCGCTCCCTACGTACGCTCACGGGCGACGCAAGGGACGACATGCAGTTCGACCATTACGCCAACCGTGCGGCCGAGGTGGCTGCCGACCTCGTCAACGCGCGCCTGGACGGACCGCTGTCGCTCGACGCCGTGACGGCAACCCTGCACGAGCACGACGTCCCGGTCCAGGCCACGGCTGCGGACCTGCCCCCGCTGAACGTGCTCGCGGACGAGGTGGTGTCGGTCTTCGGCGCGGACACGGTCAAGGACGCCATCGCGGCACTCAACGACCTGCTGGCCGCCACGCCCATGACGCCCCGGATCGCCGTGCACGACGACCGTGGCCCGCACCTGCACGTCGAGCGCCCCGAGGCGACGGCCGCCGAGCGCCTGCGTGCCAACACCCTGATGGGCCTCGCGGCCGTGCTGTGCGACGGTGGGCGCCTGCGTGTCGGCACCTGCGACGCGGACACGTGCTCCCGCGTCTACGTCGACACGTCACGCAACGCGCGGCGTCGCTTCTGCAGTGACCGCTGCGCGACCCGCACCCACGTCGCCGCGCACCGCGCCAGACGGGCGAGCGCATGACCATCGAGGTCGCCCCACCGAAGGCGCGCCGGGCTCGCGTGCTGGCGCTCGCGATCCCCGCCATCGGCACGTTGATCGCCGACCCCCTCCTGGGTGCGGTCGACACGGCGGTGGCCGGACGCCTGGGATCGGCAGAGCTGGGGGCGCTCGGCCTCGCCGTCGGGATCCTGCTGGCCGGGACGTGGGTCTTCAACTTCCTGGTGTTCGGGACCACGACGTCGGTCGCGCACGCGATCGGACGCGACGACCGCGTCGCCGCGGGGCGCCGTGTCGCGCACGCGGCGGTGGTCGCCACCGTGCTGGGCGTGGTGACGGGCACGATCCTGTTCGTCGGGGCGGCGCCCATCGTGCGTGCGTTCGGGGCAGTCGACAGCCTCGTGGACCCGGCGGTGACCTACCTGCGCGTGCGGGCGGTCGGGGTGCCGTTCCTCGTGCTCGCGTTCGTCGGCCACGGCGCGTTCCGCGGTGTGGGGGACACCCGGACACCGCTGCTCGTCGTCGTCGGGGCGAACCTGCTGAACGGGGCGCTCGACGGCGTCCTCGTGTTCGGCTTCGGGATGGGCCTGGGCGGCATCGCCGCCGCGACCGTCGCCTCCGAGATCGCCGCGGTCGCGCTGCTCGCGCTGTTGATCCGGCGTGCCGGGCTGCCGCTGGGCGGACACGGCCTGCCGAACTGGGACGCGGTGCGGGCCCTGGTCGTCATCTCGCGCGACCTGTTCCTGCGCACCGGTGGCCTGCTCGCTGGACTGCTCGCCATCACCGCCGCGGCCGCGCGCATCGATGC
>JBFJMP010000511.1:0-2111 GCA_041633895.1 Nitriliruptoraceae bacterium | reverse complement strand
GGCCCGACACTGGGGCGCCCCATCTCGGTGGGGCAGCTGCGTCAGGTGCTCGACGCCGTGGTCCCGCCTCGACGGGGGGACTGGCTGCGCCTGACGGCGCGGCGCCTGTCCGATCGTTCGTCGCCCGAGCGATCGTTCGCCGCGGTCCGGCTCGTGACGGGCCTGATCGGGTTCGTGCTCGCCCTGTCCGGTCCGGTGGACGGGGCCGTCGGGGCGGGTGTGGTGCTCGCCACGGTCCTCGTCGTCATGCGGATGTGGACGCGTGGCCTCTCCATCGCCCTGGTGGTCCTGGATGTCGTCGCGCTGACGGTCGTGGTGGGCCTGACATCGGGGACCTCCAGCGAGTTCCTGTTGCTCGCGGCGACGATCAGTGCCGAGGTGGGCTTCGTCCTGTCTCGACCGTGGGTCCTGGCCATCGTCGGGACGGTGACCTCGGTCGGGCTCCTCGACCTCGCCCGTCAGGTCGCGGACGGGCGCGGCAGCGGCTCGTCGCTGGTGACCTGGGGGCTCCTGTTCCCGCTGGCCAGCCTGACCGGTGCGCTGGCCAGCCGGATCGAACTCGGCCAGCAGTCCACCTCGCGCCGGCTGCTCAGTGAGATGCACGGGACGCTGGCCGTACTCCTGCGTCAGGCGCAGGCAGCCGGCGGTGCGTTGGAACCCTCCACGGTGGCGGAGCAGGTCCTGGAGTCCGCACGCCAGGACGTCGGGGCAACGGCGGGAACGCTCCTGCTCGGGGCGCCGCCCCTCCTGCAGGTGGTCGGCGCGTTCGGTGAGATCGGTCAGGTGCACCCCCGCGTCCTGCTCGAGGGAACGGACGAGGCGGACGTCCTGGTCGCCATCGCGGACTGGTTCCCGGCCGAGGATGCCGAGTGCCTGCGCCTGTCCACGGACGGCGCGATCACGGGCTGGCTGGTCGTCCGCCTGTCCGATGACGCCGGCCGCAGCGCGCGGGAACGTGTGCGGGAGTTGGCCGTCGAGGCGGGACTGGCCCTCGACAACGCCCGTCTGTTCGGGCGCATCCGCGAGGTGTCCGTCGACAGGGAACGGCAACGCCTCGCTCGCGACCTCCACGACGGCGTGATCCAGACCCTCGTCCACGTCGGGTTCGAACTCGACCTGCTCAGCGGTGAGGGCGACCGCGAGTCATCCGAACGGATCCGGTCCGTGCGGGACGTCGTCGCGCGCACGGCTGAAGAGGTACGCGGGACCGTCAACGACCTGCGCTCGGCACGGCTCGAGGAGGGCCTGACCTCGGCGCTGGCCAGCCTCGCCCGCGAGTACCAGCGTCCCAACGGGCCGACGGTGCACCTCCACGCGGACATCGCCACGGCACTGTCTCCGGAGGCGGAGCTGCAACTGCTCCGGATCGCCCAGGAGGCGGTCTCGAATGCGTTCCAGCACGCCTCCGCCCGGAGGATCGACATCGCTCTGGTCGAGGACGACGACGTCGTCCGCCTCACCGTGCAGGACGACGGCATCGGGTTCGGGACCGCGCCGGGGGCCTCGGATCCGGGGCGGGGCGTAGGCTTGCGGGCGATCCGTGAGCGCGTCCGCCTGTTGGATGCCTCCGTCGCCTTCGACCAAGGGCCTTCGGGGGGTGCACGCGTTCGCGTCGAGGCCCCAACCGGAAGTCTGAGCCAGTGACCGTGGCACCCACCCGCATCGTGATCGCCGACGACCATGCCCTGCTGCGCGAGTCGATCGTGCGCCTGCTCGAGGGGGCCGGCGACCTGGTCGTGGTGGCGCAGGCGTCGACGGGCGAGCAGGCCGTGGAGCTCGTCCGACTGCACGAGCCGGATCTGGTGCTGCTCGACGTGTCGATGCCAGGGGAGATGGACGGACTCGAAGCCGCCACCACGATCCGAGACGAGGTTCCCGACGTGCGGGTCGTCATGCTGACCATGCACGACGACGACGCCACGCTGCGTCGCGCCTCCGAGGCAGCCGTCGACGGTTACGTGGCCAAGACGTCGACGTCGGACGAGGTGGTCACCGCCGTCCGCGCGGTTGCCGGCGGGTCGGCCTACGTCAGCCCGTCGATAGCGGCTCGGATGATGCGCCTCGCGTCCGGCAACCGTGCGGGCAACGACATGACGCCCCGTGAGGTCGAG
>JBFJMP010000510.1:0-2118 GCA_041633895.1 Nitriliruptoraceae bacterium | reverse complement strand
GCTCCACGCCGAGGCTGACGCGGCTGGCCTGACGGTGCTCGTGGAGGTCCACGACGAGGCCGAGCTCGCACGGGCCGTGGCCGTCGGTGCGCGCGTGATCGGCGTCAACGCCCGCGACCTGCGGACCTTCGACGTGGACCGGGACGCCTTCGCCCGACTGCGTCCGTCGATCCCGTCGGGGGCGCTCGCCGTCGCCGAGTCGGGCATCCGTGGCCCGGACGACGTTCGCGTGGCTGCCGCCCAGGGCGCGGACGCGGTGCTCGTGGGGGAGAGCCTCGTCACCGCCCCGGACCCGCTCGCCGCGACAGCCGCCCTCGTCGCTGCAGGCCTCGAACCCTCCTCGCACTGACCACGTACCGTCCCTCGACACACGCACCACCCGCCACAGATCGGCGCACACGATGAGTGAGCAACCCGGCTACTTCGGTCGCTTCGGCGGCCAGTTCGTCCCGGAGGCCCTGTCCGGGGCCCTTGCCGAGCTGTCGGACGCGTGGTCGCAGGCGTCGAAGGACGACGAGTTCCAGGCCGAGTTGCGAGGACTGCTGCGCCACTACGGGGGACGCCCCACGCCGCTGTACCACGCGACGCGCCTGTCCGAGCACACCGGGTTCGACGTCCACCTCAAGCGTGAGGACCTCGCCCACACCGGGTCGCACAAGGTCAACAACGTCGTCGGACAGGCCCTCCTCGCGAAGAAGATGGGCAAGCCGCGGGTGATCGCCGAGACCGGTGCCGGCCAACACGGTGTCGCCACCGCGACGGCCGCCGCCCTGTTCGGCCTCGAGTGCACCGTCTACATGGGCGCCGAGGACTGCCGTCGGCAGCGCCTGAACGTGATCCGGATGCAGCTGCTCGGCGCGACCGTCGTCCCGGTCGAGTCCGGCACGCGCACCCTGAAGGACGCGATCAACGAGGCGATGCGTGACTGGGTCACCAACGTCGCCGACACGCACTACCTCATCGGCTCGGCCATGGGGCCCCACCCGTTTCCCACGATGGTGCGCGACCTGCAGGCGATCATCTCCGAGGAGTCCCGCGCCCAGTTCGCGGACCAGACGGGCATCGCCCTGCCCGACGCCGTCGTCGCATGCGTCGGCGGTGGCTCCAACGCCATCGGGTCGTTCGCCCACTACATCCCCGAGCCGTCCGTCAAGCTGATCGGCGTCGAGGCCGCGGGCGACGGGCTGGGCTCGGGTCGGACCGCAGCCACGGTCAACGAAGGGCGCGAGGCCGTGCTCCACGGGGCGCGTTCGATCGCGCTCGTCGACGACGACGGACAGGTCAAGCACGCGCACTCGATCTCGGCCGGCCTGGACTACCCGGGCGTCGGTCCCGAACACGCGCACCTCGCCGAGACGGGCCGTGCCACCTACGTGGCGGCCTCGGACGAGGAGGCACTGCACGGCTTCCGGCTGCTGTGCGAGCTCGAGGGCATCATCCCGGCGCTCGAACCGTCCCACGCCATCGGCTGGCTCGCCGCCCACGGCAGCACGCAACTCGACCCCGGTGCCCGCGTGGTGCTGACGGTGTCGGGGCGTGGCGACAAGGACGTCGACGAGGTCGTGCTCGTCGCCGGCTGGGACCTCGGGCTCCCGGAGGAGGAGGCATGAGCGGCGCCGCACGCGTCCAGGACGCGTTCCGCAACGCCCGCGACGAGGGTCGCGCGGCGCTGGTGATCTACCTGCCCGCCGGCTTCCCGGACGAGGACACCTCGCGTGCCTGCATGCGGGCAGCGGTGGAGGCCGGTGCCGACGTCATCGAGGTCGGCTTCCCGTTCTCGGACCCGATGATGGACGGACCGGTCATCCAGGCGGCGAACCAGCACGTGCTCGACGCGGGCCTGACCGTCGACGACCACTTTGCCATGTGTGCCGACCTGACCGCCGAGATCGACGTGCCGGCGCTGGTCATGACCTACATCACGATCGCGGACACGCGCGGGTACGCGGCCTTCGCTGCCGACTGCGCGAAGGCCGGACTCGCCGGCGTGATCCTGCCGGACCTGCCGGCCAGCGAAGGGGCGCCGTGGCAGCAGGCCGCACGTGACCACGACCTGGCGTCGGTGTTCCTCGCCAGCAGCGTGTCGACGGACGAACGCCTCGACGCCATCGCCGCCGC
>JBFJMP010000509.1:0-2125 GCA_041633895.1 Nitriliruptoraceae bacterium | reverse complement strand
GCTGCCCGACGCCCACGAGACCACCGTCGTCATCGAACGTGGTCCGCTGATCGAGGCCCTGCAGCGCGTGTCCGTGGTCGCCCAGGGCAAGGCCAACTCCCCGGTCACGCTGACGTTCGAGGACGGCACGGTCGACCTGCGGGCCAACAACCAGGAGATCGGCGACGCCGCCGAGGCCCTGCCGGCCGAGATCGACGGCGAGGGCCTCACGATCGCGTTCAACCCGGCACTGCTGCTCGCCGGCCTCGAGGCCATGGGCACGCCGAGCATCCGTGTCGAACTGCGCGACGGCCTCAAGCCGGCGGTCCTGCGGCCGCAGCCGGCGGAGGACGACGACGGTCCCGAGGACGACTTCACGTACCTGTTGATGCCGATGCGCGTCAACTGACCCAGACGGTTCCCGAGTGCTCGTGCGGCGTGTCGAGGTCACTGACCTCCGGTCCTACGCCGCGGCGTCGCTCGACCTCGGGCCGGGCATCACGGTGCTGCTCGGGGCCAACGGCCAGGGCAAGACGAACCTGCTCGAGGCCGTCGTCCGGGCGGCCACCGGGTCCAGCCACCGGGTCGCCTCGGACACCCCGATGGTGCGGATGGGTGCCGATGTCGGGGTGATCCGCCTCGAACTGGCGACCGACGAGGGGCGCACACGTCGTCTGGAGCTCGAGGTCGGGACCGGACGTCGGACCCGCACGCGCGTGGACGGTCAGGACGTGCGGCGGGCCAGCGACGCCCTCGGCGTGCTGCGGGTCGTGCTGTTCGCCCCGGAGGACCTTGCGATCGTGCGTGGGCAACCCGACGAGCGTCGTCGGTTCCTCGACGACCTGCTGAGTCAGCGCCGCCCCGCCTACGCGGCCGCCAAGTCCGAGTACGACCGCGTGCTGCGCCAGCGCAACCAGTTGCTGCGGGGTGCGCGTGGCCTGTCGGGATCGGCCGCGGACGCCGCGCTGGCCACCCTCGACACGTGGACGACGCAACTGCTCGCGCACGGGGCCGGCCTGCTCGCGGCCCGGATCGCGGTGGTCCATGCGCTCGCGGGGGGCCTGGACGAGACCTACCGCCGCATCGCCGACCGGCCCGACCCGGTCTCGGTGGTCTACGAGTCCTCGACGGGACGCCGGATCACCGGGCACCCGGACGCTGGTGTCCCCGATCGAGAACCGCTGCTGGCCGAGTTGCAGGAGGCCCAGGCCGCGGTGGCTGCCGAGGAACGGTCGCGTGGGGTGACCCTGGTGGGGCCGCACCGCGACGACCTCGCGATCTCGATCGGCGACCTGCCCTCCCGCACGCACGCCAGCCAGGGCGAGGCCTGGTCGCTCGCGCTGGCGCTGCGCCTGGCGAGCTACGACGTCCTCGCCGACGTCGGTGACCGACCGGTGGTCCTGCTCGACGACGTGTTCTCCGAACTCGACGACCGGCGTCGCGCCCAACTCGCCGCGGCCTGCCGGACCTGGGAGCAGGTGCTCGTCACGGCCGCGGTCGAGGCGGATGTCCCAGTCGTCGGGCAGTATGTGGATGTGCGCATGGACGACGGGCGCTCCGAGCTCGCCCCGCGGGCCGCAGACCCGGCCGACGGGGTGTCCGACGCACGCACGCCGTCGTGAGGTCGCACCCATGAGCAGCGCCAACGAGGACCGCAGCCGCAGCTTCCGGACCGACCGGGACCGCCACACGTACGCCCGTCGGCGGGCCCAGCAGGCGCGTCGCCGTGTCGCCCTCGAACACGCCAGCTTCGACCCGTCGGCACCGGCGGATGACGACTGGGTGATCGAGGACCGCAGCCAACTGCGGCGCCTCCCGTCGGGCCCCGAGTCCCTCGCCGGCCTGCTCGACGACGTCGTCAGCAATCGGAAGTGGGGGGAACGGATCCGGTCGACCATGGTGTTCAGCCGGTGGGACGAGGTCGTCGGCACCGAACTCGCCCAGCACTGCGAACCGGTCCGGCTCGTCGGCGGGGTCCTCACCGTGTCGGTGACCGACACGGCCTGGGCCACGCAACTGCGCTACCTCGCCCGTCGCGTCATCCTCAACGTGAACCAGGCCCTCGACGAGCCACTCGTCGACGACCTCAACGTGATCGTGCGCGCCACACGGTCCTGACTCGCGGCCGATCGGGGCGTCCCCCGCG
>JBFJMP010000508.1:0-2125 GCA_041633895.1 Nitriliruptoraceae bacterium | reverse complement strand
GCTGGCCGACCTCCTCGAGCGTGCGCGGCTCCTGGCCGTCGAGGCCGAAGCGGAGGATCAGGATGAGGCGCTCGCGCTCGTCGAGCTCCGCGAGTGCGGACTCGACCTGGGCGACGGCGTCCTCCTTCTGGGCGGACTCGGCCGGGTCGGCAGCGATCGCATCGGGGATGAGGTCCCCCATGGTCGCGTCGCCGTCCTCACCGATGGGCTTGTCCAGCGAGACGAGGTCCTGCATCGCGTCGCGCACCTCACGGACGCGCTCGACGGTCAGGCCGACCTCCTCCGCGACCTCGGCGTCGGTCGGGTCGGCACCCTTCCGCTGGCGAATGCGGGTCTCGGCGGAACGCAGCTTCCCGTACAGCTCCCACACGTGGGCGGGGACGCGGATGGTGCGCGCCTTGGAGGCGACACCGCGCTGCAGCGCCTGGCGGATCCACCAGACGGCGTAGGTCGAGAACTTGTAGCCCTTGGTGTGGTCGAACTTCTCGACGGCACGGAGCAGGCCGAGGTTGCCCTCCTGGATGAGCTCGATGAAGTCGAGGTCACGGCCGGAGAACTTGCGGGCCTGGGGCACGACGAGGCGCAGGTTGGCCTGGACCATCCGCTCCTTGGCACGCTTGCCGTCGACGCTGATGCGGCGCAGCATGGCCTTCTTGGACGGGGTGAGGTCCTTGCGCGTGATCAGGAACTGGTCGGCGGCGAGACCGGCCTGGTAGCGCTTGGCGAGGTCGGCCTCGTCCTCCTTGTCGAGGAGGGCGTGCTTGCCGGCGTCGTTGAGGTACTGGCGCACGAGGTCCGTCGTCAGGTGGCCGGACTCGATCTGCAGGTTGTCCGGCACGTCGTCGACGACATCGTCGATCAGCTGCTGACCGGCCTGGCGGACACGCGCGATGGCGTCCTCCAGCCAGCGGTCCTCGTGGTGGCTCGTCTCCGGGTGCTCGAGCTCCTGGAGCTCGGACAGCAGGACGAAGCCACGCTCGGACGAGCGCTCGATCAGTTCTTCGACGGCGACGTCACCCACGATGGGGAGATCGACGGTGCTCACAGGTGCCTCCTCGGTGCCGGGCGGGTCACACCCAGCGGGTCGGGCTGGTGGTGCAGGTGTTCGGGGCTGGTCTGGCTTGGTCTGGCCGTGCAGGGTTCGTCACACCTCGACCTGCAGGATCGGCTGCGAGGCCGTACGTTTGACGTACCGTCTTGTCGACGGGTTGCGGTCCGGTCTTCAGGCCGAACTGGCGACTTGACCGTGACATCACCCTGACATGGCCATCGTCGGCCGTGACGGGGTGGAGACTGCGCGTTCGGACACGTTCTCCGTGGCAGGCACGGACGGACGGTGTCGCTCCGGACGGGTTCCGGAGTCGATTTCGCGCCCGTACAGGGATCAACGCGCGGGAACTGACGATGTTCCGGGTTGCCCCCCAACATGCCACGATTCCGTGCGCTCAGCGCACGGAATTCGCGTTCCTGCGCGTTCCTGGCCGGTTCAGGCCGTGACGACCTCGACCTTGAGGCCGTTCGGGTCCTCGAAGAACACCGCGTAGTGGTCGTCGCCGCCCGCGTGCGGGTGGCGGTCCTCGTACAGGATGCGCGTGCCGCGTGCACGCAGGTCCTCGGTCAGGCGATCGACGGTGGCATCGTCGTCGACACCGAACGCCAGGTGGTTCAGGCCGACCGAACGGCGGTCGAGGTCGGCCGCGCCCTCGGGTGCCTGCACCAGTGCGAGGTAGCTGCCTCCGGCCACCGGGCCACGCGCGCGCCATGAGACGCCCTCGTCCCACTCCTGGTACGGCTCGTAGCCGAGCTCACCGAGGAGCCAGCCCCAGAAGTCGGCCGACGCCTCGAGGTCGTGGACGTACAACTCGAGGTGGTGGAGGACACCGATGGGGACGGACACGCGGCCACCTCAGTGGGTCGGGGACGGTCTGGACGGAAGGGTCGCCCGCGGACGCTAGTCACGCGCCTCGGCGGCGACCACGCGAGCCCCGCGGACGGTCACCCCGTCGCGTCGCAGGTGGCGGGCCTGTCGTTCGGCGAGGTGCCCCACGAGCCGCCCCGAGGCGGGCACGACGCGCCACCACGGCAGGTCGGCTCCGCCACCCGCGAGCACGTTGCCCACCGCACG
>JBFJMP010000507.1:0-2145 GCA_041633895.1 Nitriliruptoraceae bacterium | reverse complement strand
GTGTGCGTCCCGCCCGATCGCGTCCACCCACGTGTCCGACATCGGGTGGACCGGCATCGCGCTGACGTCGAGGTGCCACACGGTGTCGGCCGGCATCATCGGACAGTCGGGCGCGTCCGGCAGCGGGGCCGCGGCGGCGACAGCACCGGCCACCAGGACCGACGTCAGCACGCACCCGACGACGCCCAGCACGACGGGCGCCAGGGCGGGTCGGTCGCGGTGTCGCATGGCGCCCCGTCGGTCAGCGTCCGCTCAGCGGCAGACGCGGTGGATCGGCATCACCTGTCCATCGGGCAAGCAGCCGCCGAACCTGAGTCACCGCGGGGCCAGCCTGTCTCAGCCCTCGGCGCCCAGCGACGTGAGCAGCGCGTCGAGCTTGTCGAGTTGGGCGTTGTAGCCCCACTTCATCCCGTACGCGGCGAGGCGTGCCTTCACGCCCGTGCCGACCTTGCCGACGTGGATGCGGAGGTTGACCACCGTGTGCCCGTCCCGCTCGACCAGCTCGACCTCGTTGACGTGCTCGATCGTCGCGCCCTCCTCACCCTCGGTCCACGACGTTGCCTCGTACACGAGACGGTGCGGCTCCTCGAGCGCGGTGAAGGTCCCCTCGAGCGGCCAGCGGGTGCCGGCGTACTTGCCCATCGCCTCGCTGGCCTGGGTGACGATCCGGATGCGCCCGCCGACGCGCAGGTCGACCTCGCACTCCGGGATCGTGGTCTTCTCGACCCCCCACCACTGCCGCAGCAGTTCGGGTTCGGTCCACGCCCGCCACACATCGGCGATCGGCGCCGCATAGGTGCGCTCGAAGGTGTGCTCGTGGGTCTTCTTGAACATCTGCAGGATCATGTCGTGTGCCCCTGGTCGTCGGTGGTCGTGGGTGGGTCGTCGGGTGGGTCGTCGGGTGCGGTCTGCATCGCGGCCAGGACGTCGCCGAGGGAGTCCAACCGCTGCTCCCACAGCGCCTCGAAGGAGGCGACCCAGTCGCCGAGCTCCTCGAACGCCGCCGGGGCGAGGTGGTAGATGCGTCGGCGCGCCACGGGTTCGACGTCGACGACGCCGGCCTCTCGCAGGACCTTCAGGTGCTTGGAGACCTGTGGCTGGCGGATGCCCAGCGCCTCGGCGATGTCGCCGACCGACCGGGGCCGACGGCGGAGCAGCTCGACGATGTCGAGCCGGTTGGGTTCGCCGAGCGCGGCGAAGGTGGTCGCGTGCATGCCGGCACGCTACGCACCGGACATATTCCTGTCAAGGAATATATTGTCCCCGCTTCGTCAGATCCGTTCGAGGGTGATCGGCAGGCCGTCGGACGGGTACGGCAGCGACGTCCAGTCGATCGGCATCTCGTAGCCCTCCGGCACCGACCACCGGAAGTTGAGCAGCAGTTGGTGCATGGCGGCAGTCACCTCGAGGTTGCCGAAGTGCATCCCGATGCACTTGTGCACGCCGCCCCCGAACGGCACCCACGCGTACGGGTGGGCCTTGTCCTCGCGCCGCTCGTCAGAGAAGCGGAACGGGTCGAAGCGCGTCGGGTCCGGCCAGTACTCCTCGAGGTGATGGGTCACGTGCGTGTACAGCGCCACGTACGTGTCGGCCGGGATGTGGTGGCCCAGCAGGGCGGTGTCGCGGACGGTCTTGCGCGCCAGGCTCGGCACCGGCGTGACGATCCGCTGCGCCTCCTTGATCGCCAGCGCCAGCGTCGGCAGCGCGGCGAGGTCGTCGTACTCGAGGTGGTCGGTGCCCAACGCCTGCGACTCCGCACGCAGCTGGTCCTGCAGGTCCTGGTCGGCCGCGACGTGGTTGACCAGCGTCGTCATCGTCGTCGTGGACGTGTCGTGTGCGGCCATCAGCAGGAAGATCATGTGGTTGACGACGTCGTCGTCCGTGAAGCGGTTGCCGTCCTCGTCCTCGGCGTGGCAGAGCGCGCTGAAGAGGTCGTCGCCGGTCGATGCCCGCTTGGTGGGCAACTCGCCCCGGATGAACGCCTCGAGCACCGCGCGCCCCTGCAACCCCTTGTGCCAACGCCCACCCGGCACCGGGAACCGCACCACCGAGGTGCCGGCCTGGATCGCGTCGAAGAACGCGGCGTTGAGGTCGTCGGCCTCCGCCCCGAGGTGGTGGCCGACGAACACGGTCGTGGCGAGGTCC
>JBFJMP010000506.1:0-2148 GCA_041633895.1 Nitriliruptoraceae bacterium | reverse complement strand
CGCCGGCCCGCGGGCCAGAACTTCGTCGTGGACCCCAACACCGTCGACCGGATCGTTGACGACAGCGGTGTCGGCGCCGACGACGACGTGCTCGAGATCGGGCCGGGGCTGTGCTCGCTGACGCTGCCGCTGGCCGCGCGTGCCCGCTCCGTGATCGCGATCGAGATCGACGCCGGGCTGGCCAAGGTCGCCCGTTCGTTGGCCGGGGCGGCCGGCAACGTCGAGGTCCTGCACGCCGACGCGATGCAGGTCGACCTCGACGCCACCGTGCCCGCAGGGACGCGCCTGGTCGCCAACCTGCCCTACAACGTGGCGACGCCCCTGCTGATGCACGCCCTCGCCAGCGACCACGTCCACGACGCGTACGTGATGGTGCAGCGTGAGGTGGGTGAACGCTGGGCCGCGGTGCCCGGCGACTCGTCGTACGGGGCGGTGTCGGTGAAGGTGGCCCTGGCCGGGGTCGCCACGCTGGAGCGGACGATCGCGCGTGCCGTCTTCCTGCCGGTGCCGAACGTGGACTCGGTGATGGTCCGCGTCGTGCGCCACCCCGACGCCCCGTCGGCGGACGAACGGGCCCGCATCGCTGCGGTGGTGGACGCCGCGTTCGCACAGCGGCGCAAGACGCTGCGCAACAACCTGCGGCGCGCATTCGGTGACGACGGGGAAGGGGCGCTGGCCGCGGCCGGCATCGACCCGGGCGCGCGGGCCGAGACGTTGGACGTCGCGGCCTTCGTACGGCTCGCCGACGCGCTCGGCCAGGGCTGACGGGCGGTCCTCGGCTGCAAGGTTGAGCGACGCGCTCCCTACGATCACGACCCGCACCCCGAGCCTGAGAGCCCGTCCTGGAGCCAGGGTCCCCGCCACCGACCGGAACACGTGTCGACGTTCGCGTCGCCGCGAAGGTCAACCTGTTCCTGGCGGTGCGTGGCCTGCGCCCCGACGGCTACCACGAGCTCGTCTCGATCATGCAGACGGTGTCGCTGAAGGACTCGATCGTCGCCCAGATGGACGACGCGCCGGTCAACCTGCATCCCGCGGCACGCCGCCACCTGCACGTCGAGTTCACCCACGACGGCACCGCGGGTGTGCCCGACGACGAGGACAACCTCGTGTTGCGGGCGGCGAAGCTGCTGCTCGAGGCCATCGGCGGTGGTGACGGGACCAAGCGCGAGGGCACGCAGACCGTGGCCACGCGCCTGCACCTCACGAAGTCGATCCCGGTGGCCGGTGGGATGGCGGGTGGCAGTGCCGACGCCGCCGCGACGCTGGTCGCGCTCAACGCCCTGTGGGACGGCGGCCTGGATCGCGACGAACTGCGCGAGCTCGGGGCGCGCCTCGGTGCCGACATCCCGTTCTGCGTCACGGGGGGCACGGCGCTGGCGACCGGGACCGGGACCGCGACGGCGCAGGTCCTGTGCCGGGGGACGTTCCACTGGGTCGTCGGGATGTCCAACGATCCGCTGTCGACGCCTGAGGTCTACCGGACCTTCGACGAGGTCGGCACGCCGACCGAGATGGAACCCGACGTCGTCCTGCAGGCCCTGCGCACCGGCGATGCCGACGTGCTCGGGGCGTCGCTGCACAACGACCTCGAGACCGCGACGTTCCACCTCCGCCCCGCCCTGCGCGACGCGCGGGACGCCATGCTCGACGCCGGGGCGCTCGGGGCGATCGTGTCCGGCTCCGGCCCGACGATGATCGCCCTGGCCGCCGACAAGGGCCAGGCGCGGGCCATCGCCGAACAGGTTGCGGATCGGTTCGACCGGGTCGAGGTCGTCACGTCGCCGTCGGGCGGTCCCACGGTGACGATGCCCCAGTAGCGAGCAGCCGGCGCCCCGTCTCGCGGGAGGGGCCCTGATGGCCCTACGCTCGCCCTCCCCGTGACCGTGCGCCCCGGCGCAGCCGGTCCACGGTGGGAGGTGGTGTAATTGGCAACACCCCGGCCTTTGGAGCCGGTATTCAGGGTTCGAGCCCCTGCCTCCCAGCCAACACCACGGACACCCCGTGAGGGTGCCGCTCGGAATCACGCCCCCGAGGCAAGCCGGTCAGGCGCGGGAGGGCGACTCGATTTGGTCGCGCTGGCGGAAGAAGCGGCCGTGCGTCGCCTTGACTGACTCGATGGACTCCGCCCCCACCAGGAGTACCTCG